>CAYIEX010000001.1:0-37874 GCA_964362485.1 uncultured Methanosarcinales archaeon
TTTTAGCAAGAATTTTCTTTTTGGTTTCAAGTGCGTGCTGCAAGGCACTCACCAGATCATGAATTGAGACTTTACGGTTTCGCGCTTGGGGATTACGGGGGATGAGGGGAAATTTTTCCTTTTCTTTTTTTTGTTGTCCATCGATTGCATCTGAAAGTTCCATCTCGATGGAGTCAAGGTCACTATCTTGTTGTAGCATCCGATCAAGACGGCTGATATCATTTTCGATAAGATGTGTTGATTTTATTTTAAGAAGAATGGCTGCAGCTAAGATGATTTTCCCGGAAACACGCAAATCGTGTTCTTTCATTTCTTTAATAACTTCGATATACTTTTGGGTAAGAAGGGTGATATTGACGTCCCAAGGATCCATCTTTTCTGACTCAACGAGGTCATAGAGAATGTTTTTCCAACTAAGCTCTTCCTCTTTTAGCAGAAGATCGAATATTTCGTCTTGCATAGGGTTTAGAACCGCTAACCCTATATAAAATTATGCACCTGACAAAAGATTGAATGGGCCAGGCAGGATTCGAACCTGCGACTAACGCCTGACTTATCCTTACGACTGTAAGGGCGCTGTCATAACCGCTAGACCACTAGCCCGCTTGGAGTTTTAGAAAGCTTACCATTTAAAAATGTTTTGGGTTTGAAAACGCTTCGCCTTAGATTCATCTCATTTAAGCCCCGAACTACCAAACCCATCATTTTGGCGAATTGTCTCGTCAAGTTCTTGAACTTCTTGAATTTCTTTTTGAGTTACAGGTTGAATGAGCATTTGGGCAATACGCATACCAGATTCAACCTGGAATGGTTCTGTTCCAAGATTGTGAACAATTATTTTTATCTCACCGCGATAATTGGAATCAATGACACCGCCAAGCATAGTGAGACCGTTTTTTGCAGCAAGGCCAGATCGATCCCAAATCAGGCCAACAAATCCAGGGGGAATTGCCATTGCGATACCGGTTTCGACAAGTCGGCGTTCACCTACAGGGATAGAGGTGCTCTGCGAGGAGTAAAGATCTAATGCGGCATCACCATCTCGGATATATTGAGGAATGGTGGCACCGGGATGAAGTTTTTTAACTTTTAACATTCTATTTTCCTCATTTTTTTAAAATAAATATTAGAGTAATATAATGATTTCGATAGTAAAATACTCAAAGAGACTTAAGATGATAAAAAAGCGTATGCAGCGGGATAAATTGCACTTCCAAGTAAAAAACCAGCGGAAAATTTTGACCAAGTACGGCGATCTTCCTTGCTTTGCAAGTCTTTACAATATTTTTCACGATGCGGGTTTTTGAGCATATCCTCGGCAAGAAGCCTAATATGAGGGGAAGCTACTCCATATTCTAAAAAGCGTTTTACTTCATAAGCATGCAGCGCTCCTACGATGATTGTTTTTTTAGCACCAGGATTAAGAAGAGATGCAGTATGCGCAATAAAAGCTGACCTACTGGTCATTGACTGCCATTCACCATTACAAGTGTCGATGGTTGGTTCATAGCTTTGAAGATACTTTGATTTCTTTTCTTGAATTTCTATTTGAATAGCTTGAGGAAGACTACAATAGGCTAATTGATCATAGATTAATTGATTAATAGGATAGTTTGAATCGGTTCTATGGACTATTGAATGCTGAGAATACATTAGATGACAAACGCTAAAAAGGGACATGAGAATTGTCAAAGGGAGGGTAAGTCCTGCTCCAAAACCGAGTTGAAAGTGAGGTACGGTACTGTGCGGTAATTTAAGATCAGCAACATAATCTAAACTATCAACTGCACCCGCGGGAAGATCCAGAAAATTAAGGAAGTTTTGTTCAACCAGAATATGGGGATCATCTTTTACCCTGTGTGCTACTACATCAAGATACACTTTTGGTGGTGAAACAATTTTAAGTTTACCCAAGTAGACAGGATGGTTAATTGCGTAGATTTTATAATCACCATGCGGGGCATGAGCTTCAATACAAGGAGGTTCTTTGATGCCTGGTCTTTTTGGTGGTTTCATTTTTTGGTGTAACTTCCAGTCTTTCTTGAGTAGCATAAGAACTTGGTGGGAAGTAGCGGGAGGAAAATCTTTTGATCCATATAATTCTTTGAGGCTAGCTATACTTGTAGCAGATAATATCTCGTCCAAAGTTAAAATGGGCTTTTCTTCTTTCATAATGAGTATATTTCTTTTTTTATAAAGAGTCTATTTTAATAAGTTCATTTAAAAGAATTGCTGTTGTTTTTATTAGTTAGTGATTACAATTTGACAAAAACCTATAAAAAGTGTAAAAAAGAGTCTGCTTAAGGTGATAGCGTGAAGTTTAAAGTTAAAGATATGGATATTGCAACTGGTGGCATTCATATTGCTCTACTTCACGCTCAGGATGCAAAGAGCCTTGATCTGGCCATGGGTGATCGTGTTGTTGTTCGCGACCATACCAGGGAGTTAACCTGTGTCTTAGATATTACCAACAATGAAAAAGTAGTCCAGCAGGGACAAATTGGCCTGTTTGAGGAAGTATTGGATCGACTTAAAGTTCACAATAAATCTAATGTTACCATCCGCTTTACTGGAAAGCCACAGTCAGTAACATTCATTCGCAATAAACTTCTTGGGAAAAAGTTAGGATATGCTGAATTCCTTCAAATATGTGATGATATTACTCACGATCGACTTACTGATATCGAAAAAACATATTTCGTCTCGGCATGTTACACCAACGGTATGACGAACGATGAGATTGTTAATTTAACAAAAGCGATGGTGGATACGGGAGTGCGCTTGAAGTTTCCCGGTGTTACTCTTGATAAGCATTGTATTGGGGGAGTTCCTGGTAACAGAACAACAATGGTGGTTATCCCGATTGTGGCTGCGGCAGGGTTTGTCATCCCAAAAACGAGTTCCCGGGCAATTACCTCTCCTGCGGGAACGGCTGATACGATGGAGTGTCTTGCACGAGTTGAACTTTCTGAAGCGGAAATTAAACAGGTCGTCAAGAAAACAGGAGCGTGTATTGTACATGGCGGTTCCATTAATTTAGCACCCGCCGATGATAAAATTATTGAAGTTGAGCATCCCCTGTCAGTTGACGCTGAGGGACAAATGCTCGCCTCAGTGATGGCGAAAAAATATTCTGTTTCGGCATCACATGTTCTCATTGATATTCCTATGGGGAAAACGTCAAAAGCGAAAAATCCTAAAGAAGCTAGACATCTTAAAACCATGTTTGAAATGGTGGGCAGACGGCTGGGGATGAATGTAAAAGTGGTGGTGACTGATGGATCCGCTCCCATTGGTCGAGGTGTTGGACCACTTTTAGAGGCACAGGACGTAATGGCAGTTCTTGCTAATGCTCCGAACGCACCACAGGATTTGAAAGCAAAAGCAATCTCGATGGCTGGAATTCTCTTAGAGCTTACTGGAAAATACAAGCATGGTGAAAAAGTAGCTCGTGAAATTTTAGAAAGTGGCCGAGCGTTGGTTAAGATGAATGAGATTATTGCCGCGCAAGGAAAGCAACCGAGATTGGTACCAGGTAAGCATATTTTTGATGTTACAACGCATAAAGCAGGAAAAATTAGAGCAGTTGATAACGAAGTTATTGCTAAAATTGCCCATACAGCAGGGGCACCTGATAACAAAGGTGCAGGACTCTATTTGCATAAAAACAAAGGAGAGAATGTAACAATAGGTGAGTGTCTGTATCGGATACATGCGGAGAGCCCAGCGAAACTTTCACTGGCAAAAAGAATTGCATTAAGTTCAAACGGATATGAGATACGATAACATGGCACGCAAAAAATTATTTGAAGGGGATTTTGACATCATTAGTGTTTTTGATAATGAAATAAAAAAAGCAGAAGATACACTTGATCAGTTGGAGAAACTATACCGGAAAAAATTGAAAAGATTGGATCGTTTCTCTGACAGAATTGCGGAGGTTGGCGGGAGCTGGGGATTTATCACTTCTTTTTTTGTTGTGCTCGTTGGATGGATGGTTGTCAATGCGATAATTTTGAGTACACCATTTGATCCGTTTCCATTTATTCTGTTGAATTTATTATTATCAACACTTGCGGCTGTGCAAGCACCTGTAATTTTGATGAGTCAGAACAGGGCAGCAAGACGTGATCAAGCGCGAGCGGAATTGGATTTAGAAAAAGATTTACGTGATTTAGAAATTGATAAGAAGCAGTTAGAGTTGTTAGTAAGGATGCAAAAAGACATTGCGGAATTGAAAAGGAAAGTGAAGTGATTAGCGTAATTGTAGGCTTGGAGGGACGTAGCCAATTCGTCGTGGTGTTCCTCTCGTCTGCTGTTCCAACGCTTCTGATTTACAAAGGTTGTAATCCTGGCCGTTAAAATTAAGTTCAACGATGCGAGGCGTGGATTGGCAAGCATTGAAAATAGTCCCACGTGGAGAGTATCCTCTAAAACCCAGCAACGAATTATATTTCTCAAGAGAGGTTCTTACCGTGAGCGCAACGGGACTCAGTGCATAATCGAGAGACTTGTCAGGTAACTCGAGGAGCTTAAACTCCAATGAGAATGCCACTTCGAGTTCCATATTCTTTCGCCAGCGAGAGAGAAAAGCGGCTCTTTCAAAAAATACTGCACCACCCCTCCTAGGAGTGGTATAGAGTGCTGTGTGGAGAGTTGCATTAAAATATGTTGCCAGGCCACTAACTTCTGAAAGTTCAAGTGATTCAAAAATTTTAAACTTACCATAAGCAGGAGCGCCGTCATCGCGACGAGCCATTGCATTGTCTAACGCCGCGCGATTTTTCCCAACAAACAAACATCGCAAAAAGTCGGCTCGAAATGTCCACAAGTCCGCGGGAGGCCAGGGGGAATTTTCTGCAGCAACAGGAGTGGTGGATTCTGAACTTACTATTGCGGTTGAGGCTGTTGCGTGACGTACTAGAGGTTGGCCGCTGCTCTCAATAATTATTGTTGGTTCAACGGTGAGTTGTTTTGGTGCTTGTGCTGCTTGGACGCGAGGAGTTGGTGTGCCTTGGTTTCTAGGTATGACAAGTACGCTCGCTGTTCTGCCAGTGATTTGTTTGTAACGTTCTGGATCGCATAGAGCAGTACGTGAAGCATTGAAATCAACTTCTACAATTTCAGGATAACGGCTGGTAGCATAGAGAATTGTTCTGGCTTGATCAACACCGCCAACGATATCATTATATCTATTATTGTAAGTGGTTACTATAAGCGAGATGGCATCAATGCTGCCCGGTTGCAAAAGATCAAATTGAAAATCTACCACAGGGGTAGAATCAGGGGATCTACCTTTGCGAAATCTTGTCCAAGCACCCAGTTTCTCTGAAAGAGTTAAACTTTGCCGGGCAATCGATGCACGAAGTCTGGCGTCAAAAGTGTCGTATTGGTTCTCCATTGTGAAGCCAGGCCTAACATCAAAGCTCTTACGATAGGGAACTTTTACTTTAACAAATGGGCGACCATCATCACCATCATTAGCAGAGTAGCCACCGAGTTCGGGGAATAAATATCCTAGGAATCCTACCTGAAGATGCATCAATTGTTCTCGTATTTTATACTCCGACACTTTATGCAATAGTTGTTCACGTAACTTATGCTTCAACTCTTCATAACCGGAGTTAACTAGCACAGGTTTGACCAACGGTTCTGCCAATTGATCCAGCGAATACGTTGGAATTTCTGGTAGGAGAATTTCCGGTTCAACCGCTTCAATGCGAGGAACCGATCTTACTTCAAGTTGCGTTGTGCGGTTAAAGAATTGTTTTACTTTACCAAGCGGTGCGCGAGCGGTTGGATCACGTGCGGTCATCTCTTGAAGAATCGCCTCGAAGTCGGAAGGGACATTGCCCTTAACTTTTAATGTATAAGTTAAGTTATCAATGAGAGAGGTAATATCCTTGCCGCTCAGAAGATGAAGTAACGTTGCACCCAAGCCATAGATATCAACCGAGGGAGATGGATCGCCACCAAATAATGATTCAAATGGCGCAAAACCAAAAGTACCTGCATTTGTGAATTGTACTGATTTTTGAATGGCATGATTGACGGATCCAAAGTCAATGACGTGCGTTTGCCCTTGTGCATCTAAAATCAAATTCTCAGGTTTAATGTCACGATGGATAATGGGCTGGGGGAAGGTATGGATATGTTCTAGTACCTCTGTTACGTCACGGCCAATAGCTACAATTTCTTCAAGACGCAACTGGCGATTAGCCCGCACTGTAGCGAGGTTCTCTCCTTCGATGTATTGAGTTACTAGGTAGAACTTGTGATCGGTGCTCCTCTTATCAATATGAGCTTCTTGGAATGCAGGAACAAGAGGGTGGCGAATTGATCTGAGAGCAACACATTCGCGGTCAAAGTGATCAACTGCAGCCGCGTAGGTTTGAAAACCTTGGCGTACAGTGGTGCGGAGTTCTTTGAGAACAAAATTTCCTTCTTCTTTCTCTACAAGATAAGTGTAACCGTTTGCGCCTTCTCCAAGTGGTTTGAGGATAGTGTAACCAAGAATGGTGTCTCCAGTGTTCATCAAGTATGTAAAAACGAGGGCTGTTTAAAAAGGTTATTCCAGTTTTTACTTGTTAGTGACTATTTAAATAATAATATGTTCAGGAATATCTAACCCAAAGACTTCGCTAATTTTCGCAACTCTTGATTGTGGATGGTGCAAGTTCCTGTGCGAGATCGGTTTTGTAGTACCAGGAGGATGGCTTTGGCAAGATCAGTTGATTTAATGACATGCTTGGGGAACATGAATTCTAAAGCAGGATAGATAGGATTCAGCAACTTGTAGAGTAATGGCGCATTTGGATTTTTATGAATCGGTCGGATACCCGCTGGTCGAAGAATAGTGAGCTTCTTGAACGGAAGGGCAAGAAGGTCTTTTTCTGCTCTGCCTTTAATTTTGGCAAAAAGTCGCCCGCTCTGTTCAGTTTGATCAGCACCTTCACCGCTCACGAACATGAGATGAAGGGAGGGATTAGATTGGAGCATTGCTTTTGCAGCAGCAAGAATGTAGTCGTAGGTAATGCGAACATATTCCTCTTTTGAAACTTGAAACTGAGAGACGCCGAGTGCCCAGACACATACATCATGCGTTTGGAAAACAGACTGGAGGGGTTCGTAGTTTGAAAAATCAGGGTGGAGTATGACGGTGAGTTTAGGATTGGTTACAGGAAGCGGTTTGCGCGAAATGGCAGTGATTTTTTCTATTGCTGGATCATTGATTGCTTCTCTGATTACTTCAGCCCCAACAAGTCCGGTTGCACCGGTGACAATAATGGAAAGACCCATAGAATGGTGGAATTAATGAGTGGTTATTAATGCTTTGGGGGGGGGGGAAAATGTTTTAATTTGGTTTAACCCATAGAGCATTAAATATTACTTGTTGATCTTGGGCAATTACTTTGTCATGAATCAAAACACCAATCAGTTCTTCTTGTACGAGTTTAATAATGGCCACTTTATTATTATAAATAAATGTTGCTGAATTTATTTTAAAGTTGGTAATTGTTCTTGTTTCTCTATTTTGACTTTTATCGTTTTCTTTGAGAATTTTGGTTTGTGGCGATTCTTCTTGAATTACTCGGGCTCTTATTTTCCGCTTTGCTCGATCTTGAATATAGTGCGGGAAGCTGTAGGTAAAAACATCGAAGATTTTGGAGGTGGAGATTACATCTGTGTACGTTGCGTGTTCTAGGATATCATCAAAAATAGTTTTAACACCAGCCTTCCCTTCGTAGACTTCAACGCGTGGTTTTTGAATTACTTCTTGCCGTAGGAGTGCTAATTGGTCCATCACTGCGAGCAGTTTAGTTTTTTTCTCTTCGAGTAGACTCAGGAGTCTCTTTGGGCTTGCGACTTCGAAGTGAGTAGTTTTATTGCGAACAACTTTCGAAGCTATTCCCCTTTCGAGAAACGATTTTAGTAGATCATAAGTTGTAGATCGATTCAGGTCAGCTTTTTCGGCGATATCGTTTGCTGTGGCAGTTCCAAGATTAAGGCACGCCAAATACAGATAAATCTCTTTTTCAGAAAACCCGTATTCTTTGAGTGCATCGTAGATTGTGAGCATAAGGGGAGTAAGGGACCGTAGTTTTTAATTTTGTCGGTTTTTTTCACCACCATAAGTATAAGTACCGAGTAGTAGTAGATTCATATGAATAAATTAATTACATGAACGACAAGGAGGAATAAAAAATGGATTACGACACTGAAAAACGAGAACTTGAACGAAGAATGGAGGAAACACACCGCGAGGCAGAGATCTATGCGCCCCGCAGCTCTTGGAAAAATTTGGTATCTTTCCTTGCTACCATTGCCTTGGTCGGAGCAACAGGACTAGCAATAGACAGTTGCCAAGGTAAAAGCCGAGAGAGAAAGGAAATTTATATGGGCCAGAGCACATCATTACGAGTTCAGGAAGACCGCCAGGATAATGAGTGTACGCGACTTTTAGTTACCATGAGCCAGCCATATCAAGCCAAGACCGCAGGAGGAACTACCACGAAATACAACCTCATTCATATAGAGGATAAATACTGCGATGGGTTTGATACGATAGGCTGCAGTGGATTGGAGGAATTCTGTGCAGAGGAGGCAAAGCACGTAGAGAATATTAATGCAGTACTTTATCCTGGCTATTAGGTATTACCACTTCCGACAGAAAATTAGAAATCCCGTGTGGCCAAGCATTTGAAACTCAGGACGCAGGATTTTATCTTCAATTTTCCATTTGCGTTCGATGAGTTCCACCATCTCAACAAAAGAAACCTTGCTGCCTTTGAGCGATTTTACGAACTCTTGTGCTTGGGTGAGATTTGGAAGGTAGACGACTAAGTGCCCCCCCTCTTTAAGTGCTTTAGAAGCGTGGGGGAGTGCTTTCCAGGGTTCGGGTAAATCGAACGTAATGAGGTCGAGATTAGCTTCATCAATTCCTTTGTAAATATCTTGATGTTTAAGAGTAAGGTTTTCAAAGCCGAGCAGTTTTTTGTTTTTGGTAATTACATCATAGTGTTCAGCATTGATTTCGTAGACGGTGACCTCTTTACAAATATTGGCAAGAGAAAGACAGAGAGAACCGCTACCACCACCGGCGTCAAGGACCATGGAATCTTTATTGACTCCGGTCTTGGTAATAATGAGTCCAATATCTTTATGGATCATAACTTGGGGACCACGGGCAAACATTTCCCAAAGGTCAGCAAACTGCGGTTCAAGTATAATGAACGTTTCGCCTTTAGTGGATTTGATACGACCACCTTTTTGAATGTCTTTAGGAGATAGAATGCCCGATGCCGTGTGAAATTCGGAGGTGGAATCTTTAATGAGAAATTTTTTACCCGTACCAATCTCGATTGCTACTTTTTTGGACATGGAGGAGTGATGGAGAGAGAATCTTTTAAAGGTTTTGGCGAACTAAGGTAATGATTCTTCGGATGGATCACAAAATTCTAGTCTTTCTTTTGGTAATATGAGGAGGCGATAACTGGATCTATGACGGGCGTTTTCGCGAAAAAATTGATTGACTAGGTCTTCATAGCAACGGAAGGTGACCACAGAAACGTCCGTTGGAGAGCGATCAATAAGATTTGGAATCCAGCTAATAAGAATATAACGGCCGATAAATGGCCCCCAATCAGCCGGTGGACTGTGATGGTCAAATTCCACGGCTTTGATTTCATGCGACGAATGGAGCAAATCCTCAACAGAAGCGTAGCGGCTCACGTGTAAAGATCCAATGGTTGCATCTATCCCTACGTAGTTGGAGTCCATGGCGTTAGGTAATGGGAGGCATTTATATATTTTTAGGACAAAGTTTTTTATAGAATTTGAGTGCTTGCTAAGAAATGACTTTTCCCAATGACAAAAAGACGTTTCTTGCTAAATTGGATAAAAGTAAGAAGGGAAGTATCGATGAGAGGGGAGTTCCATTGCTTAATACCGTTAATGCGCTGGAAAATTATTACACGACATCATCGTGTTCAGGGCGAGTGTATCTCTGGAGCGGTTCAGGAAAGAAAAATGAGACGCAATGGTTAAAGATGAGCCATGACCCTATCGCACTTGATTTTTTTGAGTTGGATAATCCAAAGGGAGTGGTGTGGCTGCGTTTTGAATCATCGATTTTTCACATCTGTTGCAAGGATTTAGAGAGCGCCAATTCGTTGTTGCTAAAAGCTCGCACGTACTATAAAAAGAGTAGTATTCTCACAGCAAGCAATAAAATTATTGTAGAAATACGTGGTGGTGATGTAATTGAGATGCCATTTTACATTGATGGAGAAAGAGTGTTTTCGGGAGATTTGGTGTGGCTTTTGAGCCTAATTAATTCGAAGATGAATTTGATGTGGAATAAAATGGAGAAGCTACGAGTTGGTTTATCTAAAAAATAAGGCCACTACTTTCCTGCAAGTGCATTGAGGACATCATTACAAAATTTCTCGGTATTTCTAATATACTCGCGGGTTCTATCAATTGGGGTGGGCCCAGACCTTTGCATAAAAATAGGGAATCCTAAAATCGGCGGTGTTGCTGTCCATTGTACTTGTTTTGACGCTTCGTCTCGTAAATATCGAACGGCTTCGACGGCTCGCTCTTGAGGCATACTGTTAATTGTTGCAACTAAATGATCTGGATCCATGCGGGCATAATCCAAACCAATACCCTTGGCTTTGTAAATTCCGCACTCACCATCAACGGATACTATTTTATCACGGATTTTAAAATCATATACTTTGGCATCCACCATTGTAGCAACCCCCATGGTTATATTGTTAAAAAATGTTACTAAAAAGAAAAAAATTATTCTTTACTCACTCGATCTTCCCTGTGTCTTGGTCTCTTGCTTTTCATTCCCACGGCAATTGCCATGATGATTGCTATTAAGATGAGGAAGGCTAACGCTGCAAGGAAGGGAATGTAAAGGCTGCTATCCCTAAAAGATGCAGTAACTGAACTTGCACTCTGGGCAGTTTGTCTTCCAGCAAGATCACGCGCAAGCTGTGCTCGAAGTGCATCTGCAGTAGCATCACCGTTGCTATACACTTGGCGACCTTGAGTTCCGGTGCTGGTTTGGCTGCAGGCAGAGATAACAAGATTGACGGTTTGTGTCTCTTCTACATCGCTATCCCGTACTACTTCAATAGTAATTGGGTAGGTTCCCGGTGCAGCATTAGGTACTTCAATTTGGAAGTTGACACTAATATCGTTATCAGACCTTGAGAAGTCGTCAAGTTCTATTGCAGTGCGGCGCTGATCTAAACCAAGAGCAGTGTTATGGATGCGGATCTCAACATCATCTTCATCGCTCTTGCCTTGATTTTCAACATTGACTTGCATAATTGTATCACGCGCGCACTGAAGAGTACTGGTGGCGAGAGACGCACGAGTAATTACAAGATCGTGGCGCTCGCGTTCGACATCGATTGTTTTGCTCTCCTCGGCTTGATGTTCTGTGTCATCATTTGCCTCGGCTTCAACTTCGACTTCGATAGTGTAGTCATCCTCATCTAAGTCTTCACCTGCGAGGTTAAAGGTAATAGTGACTTCATCATCATCACCTGAATCCAAGTCAAATTCTTCGGACTCCTCTTCAAGATCATCATTATCAACATCAAGAATACGTACCGTTACAACAACATCTTCCAGGTCTTCATCGTAATCATTGCGGACTTTGACCTCGATTTCATTATCTTCGCCAGGCTGCAAATCTCCACTCGTTTTACCGTTTATTTTGATACTTTCAACAACAAGAAAGCTTACGGGGTCGATGATTATAGGAGTGGTAGTATTGGCCTCTGCTCCTGAAACTCGTAAGGAGCCAATGGAATGACTACTTTCAACTTCATTGGCTGGAATACTTATACTTAATTCTAGCTCAGCTTGGGCATTTGCGGCAATCTGACGAGGCAGAGCACGAGTGATGGTTGCGCCATAGGCTGCTGCAACATTTTCAAATGAAGCAACAACATCGGTTAACGGTGCATCATCGGTGTTTGTCACGGTGACGGTGATTGTCACATTGTCACTACGACGAACTCCGGTTATTTCTATGGGGCTTATTTCAATTCCTGGAACACCTGCTTCATTCACGCGATAGGTTGAAAAGCCAGGTACGGAGAACGTGATACTTGTAGCAGTGCTGCCAATTATACGGCAGTCATTGCATGTACCAAATGCCCCTTGATTGAATCCAGCTGCTCTTTGGATGATGGGGTTGGTAAACCCGCGATTAAGGGTGATGGTTGCCGGCTGATTAAGTTCTGGTGCGTCGGCACTATTAACGGCAACGGTGCTGCTTGTGAGAGTTACTACATCGCTAATATCAGTAATTGAAGAGAGATCTACCTTCTGGTTGTAATCGAGCTTCCCAAATTGGTTCTCAAGAACAAGACTTACTGAATCGATGTTATCCTCAGCTTCTATGTTTGTTGTTGCAGCGCCGGGGAAATCATTGAATCCAGAGGGACGATCTTGTAGTCGTACTGTCCAGCTGTGGGAAATTTCTGATTCTTGACCTTCATTGACTAATAGAGTTAAAGTATATTCATCCGGTGGAAAGGCGTTGCCGGCAAGTGTGATTTGGTCGTCTTGCCCTAGAACAGCGTCTTCGTCGCCCATATCCAATAACCAGTTATAAGTTAGAGGAATGTCATCTGGATTATTTACGTTGATGGAAAAATCTTGAGATTGCTCGTCATCAATGTTTATTGTATCTTCCTCCGGGGAAAATTCCTCAAAGGAAAGATCGCTGCAAGTACCTAGCGTTAATTCTAGATCCTGGGATGTTAAAGCGTTAAAAGGATTGGCAGCTCGAGCGACACTAACCCGTAAAGTAGAATCGCCTTCAGAATCTTGCAATGAAAGTGGTAACACTACATTTCCTTCTTGACCGATGGCTAACGGGAGGGGTTGATCAACATCGTCTTGGTCATCACCGGACACGGTTACAATAAGATTCTCTGCACTTCGGCCAATGTTAGCGACATTAACGTGAAGATTGAGATTTTGTTTTTCAACACAGCCAAATTCGGTATCCTCTTCTCCATTAATTAGTAATGTTACAATTTTAACATCATGCGTAGATTTGACAATTGGGACAGTAACTTTTTGCTGACCTTCATACTCGCTGGCTGGAACATCTTGATCTGCGCCACTGGTAATAAATTTTAGTGAGTATTCTCTTTCTGCAGCATTGTAAGGAATCTCATAATAGAAATTATAGGTGGTACTATCTTGCGGCCCTAAGACCCGCGGATCTTCATCTAGATCAAGTGGTTCTTCAAAGACAACACCATCATCTGCTACTTCAAGACGGATGTTCTCCATGAGGGGCTCGATATCATCTTGATTAAAGAGTGGATGATTATTGTTTGTGAAAAGGTTAATTACGTTGACACGAAAGAAGGCAGTATCGCCTGGTTTGAATGAAATTGTTCTTCCCGCGTTGGTCAGAGCTACGAAGTTTTCGTCATCACGACTAGCACTTACACTTAGAATTGAGAGTACGGAGTTAACTTGGATATTAAAAGTCTCGGTAGTGGACTCACCTGCTTGGTCTAGTACAATAATTTGAATATTGCGTAGAGGGGCTTGTCCTACAAGAGGAGTATAGGAGAGAAGTCCGACGGAGCTAATACTAAGATTACGCACACCAGCATTTTCAACTATCTTATAGGTTAGACTACCCGCCTCAGGATCACTCGCCTGTACTTGTAACGTGCTTGTCATGCCTTCAATTATTTCCCAAGTATCAATAGATTCAACTACTGGTGGTGCAGCAAGCGCTACCACTGAAAAAATTAGCATCAAAATAGTCCAAATTGCAGCTCGCATGGTAATTCTCCCTTCTTATCGTAATAGTACGATAAAGAAGATTATTATGAGGGCAATTACAACAACAATGGCAATGATTAATCCTGCGATGAGAAAATCATCATTGGTGTAAGGCTCTTCAATTGTTTGTACAACACCGGGTGCTGGTCCCGGTTGGGACGTTGAGGCATTAGGTGTTGTAGGTGGTGTTGATACTCCTGTACCAGTTGGAGGTGGTGTCGTGGTTGACCCATTCTGGGAAGATCGTGGAGGGGTTGGGGAATTACTTGGGGGGACAGACTCTTCTTCGTCATCAACACATTTGGTTACAACAAGATTGACTCTTTTCTCATCTACTAACTCATCGCGATCGATGAAAGCTTTAAAGATGAGAGCATGTGTACCTTCGCGAGGAGCTTTTTTGAGTAGGATATTGAAGCTTTGCGTATAGGTATCATCCTCATCAAATTCTTCAAGGTTGATATCAGCAACGTTTTCATTAATTCCTAGCTCACTGTTTACAATACCTAGAGCAGTATATTTTTGGTCATTAGTCCCAAAGTTGCGAAGCTCCGTGTTAATAATGAATTCACGGTCACAAGTGGTCATGCTAACAGGAAGAAGAGTTGATTTCGTGATTCGAACATCGTCTCGGTCGCGTTCAACATCAATTGATAGTTCAAACGTCTCTTCATGCTCAAAACCTTCCCCATCAGTTGCTTTAATGGTGAACTCAATTGTATAATCACCAGCATCAGCATCATCAGCAATCTTGGCATCTAAGACAAATTCTTCTTTGGTATTCGCATCAAGCTCATCAAGATCATATTCATCATCAAGATCATCTTCAAAAAGATCATTTTCAAAGTCAATACTCAGGGTCAGATCTTCAAGAGCACTTTTATCTTCATCATAATCAGAGTCAAAGATATTTTTATACTCAATTGCGATGCGCAGATCACTGCCAGGGCGAACAGAATCAGCAAGTTTAAGGGTAGAATCATCACCATCAAAGTCATCGGATTGTGTGTCACCATCTTTATCAGTGTAATCAGCGTCAATGGATTGAATGTCAATCATAGATTCAGTATTTTGAGCAAGAGTAAGACGGTCTTGTTCAGTATTACTTCCGTCTTTAAGAATGAGTGTTCCGATGCTGGTTCGGCCTGCATCCTGTTTATGGGGTACATCGATAGAAGTAGTAATACGTCTCGTTTCGCCAGCACTGAGGTTTATTTCAGTCAGGGAGGTGGCATTATAACCGGAGGGAAGACCTTCAAATGTGAAACGTGCTAGGGTAGCTGCTTCATTGGTGTTACGAACATCAAATTCGAGGGTTCGTCGAAGCGTCTCTTGATCTTCATCATTGAAGTCGCCATAATCAACGTCGATTGTTGTGTTTGCTTCACCAAATTCTAATACTGCACTTGCCGAAGCAAGAGAAATAAGTAAGATTAGTCCAAGTAATAGTGCGGTTTTAATTTTGTTCCACCCCAAAGTGTTTTTATTTTAAAGTAGTTAATACTTTTTTAAGCATTTAGCTACTCCACTATATAAATGTTAATGCATTATTGGCGAAAAAGAAGATTAAGAAAAATAAAAATTTATCAAATGGCTATATGCCTATTTACTCCCCATGTAGAAGAATTTCTCGATGGAAACATCCTGCACATTATAGTTTCCAGAGCGAGGGTGGCTACTTGACGAACTAGGAGCACTAGCACTACCACGAAGCGCTGGATTTGAGGGTAGTATCTGAGGAGATGACGATGGCATTGAACTGGTAACGGTTGGTGTGCTACGAGTTTGACTGCGAAGGCTCTTTACTTCGTTTTCTAGGGCAGTTATTTTCTCGGAGAATTCTTTGATTTTACTGACTAAGAATTTAGTATTTTGTTCTAAGATACTGCGAACACTATCCTGGGATAGCTCATTTTCCTGAGAAGATCCTGAATTTCTGACTTCATTTGCGGCATTTGCGGAGCGCTGGACTTTGTTTAATGTTTCTCGTATGTTACTGTTGTCTCCGTCTCGATTACGATATATTCCCTCAGCCATAACAACGGCTTCCTCACGATCGCCAGCGAGACCTTGTTTTAGGAGATCAAGTGCGAGTGTATTTATCTTTTGAATTCGTTCCACATCCATTTTTAACGCCTCATTTTATTTTTTGACTTGTTGGATCTAAAATGGCTTATAATGTTTTCTATTCTAGTAGATATAGGATGTAAAGAACTGAAAGTGAGAAAAAGCTGAGCGGAGATAAAAGATAAAAAAGAGATAAGATTTATCCACATACGATTGGAACTTTGAAAGGTAAGACTCCCGTAGTTCCAAGCATAACCAAAACTAGTGCGACAATGATACCAAACACGAGCCCATACAAGAAGAATTTGAACTCGATTACACCCAACTGACCTCTTTTATCCATGGTAGCAAATGATTACATTAGCGTATATAAATCTTTCGCTGAACCGTTTTTTGGAAGAAAATACCACAACATTTATAAACAGGGAAGAGAAAATGTATATAAAGGTAACGTTTACAAGCCTTTCTGGGAGGATATACCCATGATGCGTAAATCGATAAAAGAATGCCCTGAATGTGCAAGCCGAAATATTTTTCGTGATGCTGAAAAAGGTGAAACAGTCTGTCGTGATTGTGGTCTTGTTATCGAAGATCGCATGGTTGATTTTTCTCAAGAATGGCGTGACTTTGAAGAAGATGGTGGAGAGGGAGCTCGTCGCCGTACTGGTGCACCATCCAGTCAAACTCAATTCGATCAAGGTCTTGGAACTGAAGTTGGTTCCGCATCCGATTTTTATAAGTTAGATTCTGATCGTGAACGTGATAAATTCTTTCGTTTACGAAAATGGAATATCCGTATTAGCACTGCTATTGAACGAAACCTGAAAGTAGCTCTTGCCGAATTGAAAAGAGTAAGTTCATTCTTACGGTTGCCTCGCTCAGTTGAAGAAGAAGCCGCCCGTATTTATCGCTTGGCAGTTCAAAAGGGACTTGTGCGTGGTCGATCAATGGAATCTGTGATTGCAGGAGCACTCTATGCAGCATGTCGCCGACACGAGATCCCACGAACTCTTGATGAGATGGGTGAAGCGTCCGGGATCGAAAAGAAAGAAATTGGTCGGACCTATCGCTTTGTTACCCGAGAACTTGAAATTAGTATTAGACCAAGTAATCCGGCGGATTATATTCCACGTTTCGCATCTGCGTTGAAATTGAGTCCAGAAACACAGTCGAAAGCGGTTGAAATATTGGAACTTGCTCGCGACATCGAACTCACATCAGGACGTGGTCCAACAGGTATTGCCGCTGCTGCGCTTTATGTTGCATCACTCATTCATGGCGAGAAGCGAACGCAACGGGAAGTTGCGGATGTTGCTGGTGTTACTGAAGTTACGATTCGTAATCGCTACAAAGAGTTGATTAAGAAATTGAAACTCGGTAAAGATGTTGAGAAGAATAAGAAGAAATAAAATTTTTTAGTTTTTTGAGATTGGTTTTGCTGAGTGTTTTTAATTAACTTAATTCTAGAATCAAAGTAAATATTTATAAATATTGCACTCCTTACTGATGATAATATAATTCTAGGTGTAAGATAGATGTATCCTATCAATGACCAAAACCCATTTAGAATTTGGACAAATCAGTCACATTTATTTATGGATTGATCCACAATGGTATGCAATTGGGCAAGATTGCAGTGCTGAGATACAACGGTATCATTCCATGATAGATTCCTTGTGTTCTAGAGGAGATACGGGATTACTTGAGCTTCCGGAGAAAACATATATAGAATACATGGGGCTTCATGAATATTCTGATTTTGTTCTAGCTTTTGAAGCGGTCGAAAAAAGAGCAAGATTGGAATTGGGTACTCGATTCCAACAATGGCCAAAAGGATCATTCGTTAAAGGGGATAGTGAAATCCATGTTGATCGAATAAGAAGAGGCTTTAAGATTGGAAAAAATTTGGAGGAAATAACTGTTTTTGGAAAAAATAAAGATGGTGTGCTATACCAAACAATGAGCTGTCATTTGAATCTTTTAGCACGACGTGTAAATCATAAAGTTGGAATTGTGCCGATATTGTAGAGAGAGTTTGTAATTGTAACAAAAAGTTTGGAGCAGAATATGATACAATCACTATTTCATGGAACTAATTCTAATGAAGAGTACATTGTAAATGTTAATGGAGATAAAATTACGAAGTTATTTGGTCATTGGACGACCCACCCCGGTGAAGCAATGACTTATGCTTTTTTAACTGCTCGCAAATTTGGTGGTGAGATGGTCGTTTTCTATCTCCCCACATGGGATTCTCGTCATTTTGAGACAAAAGATGAACAGCAGGCATTGAATAGAACAGAAGAATGGTCAGAGTGGTATAACCTGACGGAACGAGGCAGCGATGCATGTCATAGAGCAGGGTGTTTAGAACAGCGTTCTGTTGTTATTTACTCACAAACAGAAATGGAAACGATTATTGAGCAGTACTGTGTGAACAAGGAGCGCGAGCGACGATTTTTACAAGAGCAGTTAGAATTACTAGCAAAACGATAGACACTTTTTTATAATACTAATGATAGAATCCGATTATGCCACTTCCGCCTGAAGCGAAAGCACAACTTGCTGAACAAAAGAAACAATGCATCTTTTGTAAGATTATTAGTAAGGAAATTCAAACACATATTGTTTTTGAAGATAAGAAATCGATTGCTCTTATGGATATTTACCCAGCGGTGAAGGGCCACACTATTTTTTTACCCAAAGAACATTATCCTTTATTACCATACTACGAGCCGGATGAAATCAAACCTTTTTTTGGACTTTTGCCACAAGTTGTAAAGTCTATTAAAGGAGCGATGGTTTCAACAGGAGTCGATATATTTATTGCAAGCGGGGGGGCTGCTGGACAGCAGAGCCCGCATTTTGCCTGCCATGTTTTACCTCGCGAATCGGGGGATGGATTTTTGAATTTTCTGTTTAATCGTAAGTTTGGAAGCTTGAGTACGCAGCACCAGCAACTTTTTTTGACAACATTTCCAAAAGCTATTGCGGGATTTTTGCCGCAGCAGAATTTACCGGCATTAAGTAAAGGCGGGATGCCTACACACTTGGAAGGAATTGCCAAGAATTCACTCGTGTTATACGAGGATGAACAGCTCTTGGTTGTAGCTCCTTCACGTAGTGCAGCAGAGGGGCATTTGGAGATTTATAGTAAACTCGAAGCGAAGTTTATTGAGAAGCTAACACCAGAGCAGAGTATTCGTTTCTTTTCTATTAGTTCACTGTGTTCTAACGTGGTTTTTAGTATTATGCAGCCGCAAGCGACTAACTTTATTTTGAAGTCGGGAAATTCCGATGATAATAAAGACGGGTTATTATGTATGCACATTATTGCTCGCAAGCAAGGGGATCATTTACAAGGATTATTGTGGCAGCCACAACAGCCAAAATATGATATTGGCGGCGTTGCAGCAAAGATGAAGGATCGAATGTGGGATGTTAAGTATGTGGAACCGAAGGTGGATGTGAAGAAGGAAGTCGTTGAGAAGAAGGTTGAAAAAAATGGTTCGTTGAAGGAGCAAGTTGAAAACACGCGTTCTAAAAATGAGATTGATGAAGCGATTCAGAGATTGTGGGGAAAGTAGTGAAAGTGGCAGTTTAGTGCTGATTTTAGGATAATTCTTAAATAGAAATTAGAGATTGAAGACATTATGACTCAACTAATCCTTACTCACAGCGAAGATCCTGATGGTATTATTGCCCATGCACTCTTGATTCGTGCGCTGGGAATTAAAGAGATTAATCCTGAGAATCATTTCTTTGCCCGCTATGATCGACTTGCTGATGATTTTGGAAAACTGGAGAGAAGAGTGCAGGATGTTCCCAAATCGAGTGTGTACATTGCTGATATCGGTCTTAATGGACAACTTGCAGCAGCAGGGGGTAGACCTTACGCTTGTCTGGAAGGAATCGCTTTAGCGGCAGAAGAGAAGTTTTGGGTCGATCATCATGAAACAACACTCAAGCATGGTGAGGCTCTGAGTCGGATGGGCTTTCAATTACATTATAATTCGGAGCGCTGTGCTGCGCTTCTGATAAGAGATATATTTGGTTTACAAGGAGAGTATGAGTCTGAACTTGCCCAGATTGCACAAGCGCATGATCACAAGAAACCGGGCAGTGCTTCGGAGCGTGTTGTGAAAGGAAATGAAATTGAGAAAGTTATTGCGCTTGCTAATGAGCGTTTGGATTATTCGACTATGCATAAACTCACTCTTGGTTTAGCGCAAGGAAAGGCAGTAGATCATGATTTTAATTTGCAGGGAGAATGGCGAGATCATGTTGTAGAGTTTGATACGCGAACGGTGGCTGCCTATCGGGAGCTTGAGAGTTCGATTGTTGTTGAGGAGGTTGCAGGACTAAGAGTTTTATTTGCGCATAGTCCAGCGATTTTGTCTCAAAAACCAGCCCTTGAATACCTGCAGACAAACCATAGCAGGGCAAGTGATATGTACGTTTGTTTTTTCCGACCTCCGGTTCGTAATCATATTATATTGCGAAAACAGGGAAGCAATTTTCCGGCAGTAGAATTATGTGGTAGCTTAGGTGGTGGCGGCCGTGGAAATGGTGGAGGGTTTAGTACAGTTGAGGATGTAGATGCTGCACGGATAAGTATGTATACAGCAATGATCAGTGCAAAAATTGTAGAATATCAAAGTAGATGTGCATAGTGTTCAGCGAGATCGAAGTAGGCCTTAGCTTGGTAGAAGACTTCTTGTTTTTTTTCTGGAGTTAGGTTAGGATCATCATAGGTAAAACAATTGATCTTGGCCCGAATGTAGGCACGATAACATTTGTAAAAGTCTATCAAGCGGTAGATGTCAGGGTCAGCTGTAATTTCACGATACTTTTCGGTAAGAGCATAGGACAATTCTTCTTTACCATGATAGTCTAGATCCATGGCCATAAATGCTACTTCAGCAATAACGTCAGAGCAAGGAAATCTTTTATTGAACACTATTCCATCAAAAATGTGACTTTGGTCTTTGGTAATAAAAATATTCTGAGAATGAAAATCACCATGGCAATGTTTAATGTTACCCTTTTTTACACGATCGTGGAATAACTCTTTATTTTCTTCAATAAAGTTCTTTATCTTTTTTTTTAGATTTGTGAATTGATCTTTAGAAATCATTGGACCAATGTAGCTTTCTGTCTGTGAAAAGTTCTCATCCCAATTAAATTGGATGGATTGTAGTGAACCAAACTGTTGTACTTCCTCACCCGCGGGTGCAATTTGATGATAGGCATGAATTTTCTGTGCTAGCTCATGAATATGGTGACGAGTGACTTTGTTCTCTTTGAGAAGCTTATCCATGGTGCTGTTAGGATCCATCTGTTTCATCTTGACAGCATATTCAACAATCTCGCCCGGAGTATCAATTTTGAGTGATCCGTCTTTACTTAGATTAAGAGTAGAAACACCGATATAAATGGAGGGAGACAGAAGAGAATTGTGGTTGAATTCTTTCTCGCACTGTTCTTTTCTTTTTTCGAGAGTAGAAAAATCAAGAAAGCCGAAGTTAACAGGCTTATTAATTTTGTAGACAAATTCACCGGTTAGAAAAACGACTGAAGCCCCAGTAATGACTGTTTGGATTTTTGAAGTGGGATGCGGGTACGAACTACGTTGTTCTAGGGTGTTGATTAAATCTTTTGTATCCACTGTCAAAACCGAACTTTTTTGCTTGATCATATTATATAAACTTTTAGAATCTTCAGTTCATTAATCGGAATTCTTATAATTGGGAAGATATTTGGTTTGATTATGGGAAGCCCTACACCAATTACAGCGAATTTTATTTATCAGGTGGCAACTATAAACAATACCTTTGCCAGTGTTGAGGATAGTTTGGATTTAAAGGTCCGAGGGTCTGTTAGCTCCCCATGGATTCTTCCGGGGTTTGTTCTGATGGATTCTCCATGGATAGGTCCATGTTATGTTTATAATAATCAAAATGAATTACAGCTTGGCTATCGCATTGAGCCGAAAAATGAAGATTTAAAATTTAATTCTGCTCAGAAAGTGGTTGTTGACTGTTATGACACAGCGATGCATGATTTTCTACGAAATGTTAGCACGGTGATGAAAACGTCTCGAGATTTAAAGCATATTCAACTTTTGTGCAATGCTGTTGTGCCATTAGATGTCAACGATGATCCACTGACACCACATATTCAAGGGCAGGGGTATACACCACGTAGGTTTTATATCGATGAAAAGCGTTCGGTAACACATCTCTATACTTGTGACGGTGGTCACGTAGGATGGATTGAAACAAAGCAGGGGCCTAAAATGAGATGGGAGAGACTCTATGGTTTTTCTGAATGCAGAGATGGGGTGGCACACGCATTTAGAGATGTCCATGCAAGAAGTGAACGTAAAGGAGAGCTTGTAACAGCTCTGCCGTATCACGCCAAGAGTATGACTATTGCAGAGATTACTCATTATCTTATGACGAGCCTGAATCATTTTCTCGATAAATCATAATCGTGATTTCCTTTTCTGGGATATTGCCGAAACCCCAAATTCACAAAACCTATATAAATCTCCGTTC
Source organism: uncultured Methanosarcinales archaeon (assembly GCA_964362485.1). Lineage (GTDB taxonomy): Archaea > Nanobdellota > Nanobdellia > Woesearchaeales > GW2011-AR9 > CAMAVK01. Next base: position 22,470 of record CAYIEX010000001.1, read on the forward strand.
ATTCGATTGAGCAATGGCAAAGGTGGATATGCAACCAGGGGATAAGGTTACGATTATTACAAAGACGAGCAAGGAAGAAGGAATTTTGATTCCAAGTCCGGATAAGAGTGTTGTTATTCTCAAATTAAAAACTGGCTATAATCAGGGCTTTGATGCGAAAAATGTCAAAGAAATTACCCTTGTGGAGAAAGCGAAGACTACGGTTGGAGCACAGAAGAAAGTTGTGAAGAATAAAGATTTGCCAACTATTGCCATATTGCACACGGGAGGAACTATTGCTTCAAAAGTTGATTACCGTACGGGTGGTGTTGTTGCAAGTTTTGAACCATCAGAATTGGTATCACTGTTTCCTGAACTCGAGACTATTGCCAATATTGAATCGGAACTTGTAGCTAATATGTGGAGCGATGATTTACGCTTTACCCATTTTACGCTGATTGCTCAAAAAATTGAGGAGTATACCAAGAAAGGTGTGAAAGGGATAATTATCGGTATGGGTACTGATAATTTAGCGGTAGCTGCCGCGGCACTTTCATTTATGATTGAGAATTCACCAATTCCCATCATCTTTCTCGGGTCGCAGCGCAGTTCAGATCGAGGTTCAGCGGACGCTGCGATGAATATGATTTGCGCGGCACGCTTCATTGTGCAGACTGATTTGGTGGGTGTTGCGATTTGTATGCATGAGCATGAAGATGATGATTCTTGTGTCATTTTGCCGGCGGTCAAGACCTATAAGTTACATTCGTCGAGGCGGGATGCATTTAAGGTAGTGAACGGTACGGCGCTCGCGCGAGTTTTGTATCCAGTAGGGTTAGTGCAGATGCTTACAAAGTCCTATCCGCGTAAACAAGGGCAAATACGGATTCTTTCTAAAATGGAAGATAAAGTAGGGTTACTCAAGATTCACATTAATATGTTTCCCGAACAGTTCTCATTTTTTGAAGGGTACAAAGGACTAATCATTGAAGGGACCGGCCTTGGCCACACGCCGGGACAAGTACCTAATGACTTATGTGCAATTCATAAAAAAATGTATCCCGCTCTTAAGAAAGTAATAGATTCAGGGTGTGTTGTGGTGATGACAACGCAGTGTTTATTTGGAACTGTGAATATGAATGTGTACAGTAAGGGAAGAGATTTGCTGGAGTTGGGTGTAATACCAGGGCATGATATGCTGGCTAACACGGCTTTGGTGAAATTATCGTGGCTGCTTGGAAATTTTAAACGCGAAGAAGTGAAGAAGTTGATGGGTGAGAATCTGCGTGGCGAGATTGTGCAGAGAATTGAGTATGAGAAGGATTTCTTGAAGTGAAAGTAGTAGGTGGAATATACCTCCTTCCCAAAAGATATATTAACCTAAGGGTCCTGACTAGTTGTTGGTGAACTAATGAGACTATTCATTCTTCTGGTTGTTCTTGTGCTGGCGATAACTATACTTGGATGCAATCAAAGTCCGGATGTACCTGCAGAGAAATATTGTAAAACCGACGGGGATTGTGTTGCGGCAACGTGCTGTCATCCAACTGATGTTGTTAACCAGGAGAACAAACCGGATTGTAGTGCGGTATCGTGTACAATGGAATGTCAGTCGGGAACTCTTGATTGTGGCGAAGGACAAATTCGCTGTGTAGAAAATGAATGTCGAGCGTTGATGGGATGAGCGTAAATTTGCGCGGTGTTGTCCGCGATTTTGTGTTCGGAATGGAGGATGGTCTTGTTTCTAACTTGGGATTAGTTCTTGGAGTTTATGTGGGTGGTGGGTCTGCAAGCGTAATTATTCTTGCTGGTCTTGCAAGCATGTTTGCCGGTGCTTTTTCGATGTCAGCAGGAAGTTATCTTTCGGCGAAATCGCAGCGTGAAGTATATGAAGCAGAGATTAAAGCGGCAGAAAGAGAGGTTAAGAAAAATCCACTGAAGCATTTGACGGAAATGAGCGTTCTTTTACGTAAAGAAGGGTTTGATAAAAAAGAAGTGGACGTTATTTGTACACACTTTGCCCGACACAATCAGAAAACATTCGCTAAAAATTATATCCAAAAGAAAGTCGGTCTCTTCAAGAGACGATTTGATCTGCCCTGGCAAAACGCAATAACGATGTTTTTTTCATTTCTTGCGGGATCAGCATTTCCAATTGTTCCATTTATACTCTTTACCGGAATGGAAGCAGCGGTCATAGCGACAGTTCTTACGATCATCACGCTTTTTACAGTGGGGGTAGCAAAGACGCGCTATACGGGCCGCGCTTGGTATACATCGGGTCTTGAAGTGGTGCTCGTGGGCCTTGGAGCGGGGATTATTGGGTACGTGGTTGGGTTATTGGTGGGATAAATTCTTTAAAGTGAAGGGTCCATATTATTGTTATGAAGCCTTTGTCCAGAAAATTTTTCGATAGGCCGCCCGAAGTTGTCGCGCGTGAATTATTGGGGAAAGTGTTGAAGGTTGGTCCGTGTTCTGGCGTAATTGTAGAGACGGAAGCGTACGCCACGGATCCTGCCTCGCACGCGCACACGCGAACAACACGTAGTGCAATCATGTATGATACTTATGCGCACGTGTATGTTTATTTTATTTATGGGATGTATTGGTGTCTCAATTTTACAACGGAGAAGAATAAAGCAGGAGCGGTGCTTATTCGGGCGATAGAACCACTTACGGGAATTGATGTGATGAGGAAGAGACGTGGAGTAGAGATGATAGAACAGCTATGTTCTGGTCCGGGGAAATTATGTCAGGCATTTGGAATTGATGGATCGTTTAATGGTAAGCTTGTAGGGAAGGAAGTAGGGGTTTTTGATAATGGATGCGATGTGGGTGTTATTGGGGTAAGCAGTCGGATTGAAATTACGTCAGCACGAGATTTAGACTGGCGGTTCTATGTGGAGGGGAATCGATTTGTGAGTGGGAGTAATATTTTGAAAAGAAGTAGAATAAAACGAGACTAATCGCCCTCAGTGTATATATCGCAAGAGATTATTCTTCTCTATCTAAAAAATGATACCCTGCAGCTATTCGTTCTGCTTCTTGTGGGTGAATCCGAAAATACGCTGCGCTTTCATATGCTTTGGCAAGTGTTAGTAGCCGGTGGATCTCAGCAATACCTTGGATTTTAAGTACAGGATTGAGGCCATTATCAAAGGTGGTTGGTCGCGTGGTGAAATTTACTGGACGCAAACCACGAAGATCACGATCTTCCCCGTGGGCATACTTTTCACCAAAATCTCGGATAACAAGATCAAGATATGGTTCTGGTGAATCGATGATTTCTTGAGCCTTTACAACACCTTGGCCTTCTCTTCGTAGGGGAAGTGCGGTGGCATAAAGATCAATATCAAATAGATTTGAACTTTGAAAAAATACTATTTCAATTTGATGCGCAGAGAGGGTGGGCATGGGAAAATTGAGAATGCATACCGCGCACTCTGTGATTATGCGATCATCAAAGTCAATGGTTCTCGGCTTTGGGTTATAGCTAATAAAACCAGTTCTATTTGGTTCTAAGTTTAGGAGTGTTAGTAATGATTGATCAATAAATGAAGGACGAGTTGACCCTTTGGTAGCGGGATAATACAGTTTCTCAATGACTTTTTGAGCCATTGGATCAAGTGTAAATTTTCCTAGACCGCCTTCTTTTTCTCCATTCCCCAGTCGTTCTATGAGTTGCATGGGTGATAGTGGTAAAGATGATTTAATAAAATTATCGAGAGAGGAGAATCTATTTTTGAAGTAAGGGAGTCTAGATGAGCGATGATTTGGAATCTAAGGTGAGAGGGGGGTTGGTTACTCTAAATAACCAGAAAGTTTAAATAGTTCGCTTTGGTTATCCTAAGTAACATGATCACAAAAAGTCAAATTTTGGTGTTTAAACGGTCTGCAGATACTCTTTATGCTTCCGGAGATTACACCTCAGCGACAATTTTGTACTTTAAGACATTGTTTGCTATCCAAGATTATCTTCTTCTTGAGAAAATTGGAGAGTCGCCAAAAGACCATACGAGTAGATTTAGGATGCTCGAGAAAAATTTTCCACAATTGTTCCATGAATTAGACTTAGAGTTCAGCACGTATCGGGACACGTATTCAAAAATTATTGATCCAGAAACGTGTTTACGTATAAAAGAGATAGTTAACAACAATGTTACACAATACAAAATTAATAAATGAATTGAAAAAGAAGGCAAAGCAATATCCCGCGATAGAAGATATCATCCTCTTTGGTTCTTTTGTAAGAGGAAAGACGAAACCCCAGGATGTTGATGTACTTTTGATTTTTCAGATTGTAGTGGATAAAGAAGTCGAGTATACTATTAGGAAAGTCCTAGAAAAATTTTATCCAAATTTATCATTACTTTCCAAGACTATCAAAACGGTACAAGATCCTGCATTTGATGCTCGTGAGAGTATTCTTTTTGAGGGGATTAGTCTTTTGGATGGAGTGTATTATTGTTCTAAATATGGATTTTCGGCACGGGGAATGTTTCGCTACGAGTTTAAGAATTGGAGCAGCTTGCAAAGAACAAAATTTTATCATGCGTTTAATGGGAGGCGATCAACGAAGGGTATTGTTGATAGGACACAATCCATCAAACTTTCTGATAAAGTGGTCCTTGTACCCGTTGAGAATATTGAATTATTTAAAGAATTCTTAGAGTCGTGGGGGTTAGAGTATAGCTATATTCCGTTATTGCTACCCAAGAGGTTGGATAGAAAGGATCTTTTGATGATGGTGTAGGTTAATGGCTAGAGGGATTTTTTACTCATCGATTTGGAACCTGATGGTGATGCAAGCAGCGGGGTATCATACCCAAACAAGAAATAAAGTTTTTATTTTCCACTACGATCAATTCCAAAATGGATTGAAACTCCTTCTGCTTCTAAACCATATGATTTTGAGCAATATGAAAATAAGTCTCGAGTAGGAATCTTTTCATCTTCAAGTGCGTTTTTTATCCGATACATTAGACTATCGTGATCTAGGGTATCTAAACTTGGATGTAATGTAGCTTCGATATTTAATTCACGTTGCTTATTAACTTCAAGTATAGGACCACGAAAATAAAGAGTAGTGTAATCTATTACCACATTGGTGACTACTTTACTATCCAGAGAGAGCATTTTTCCGATAAGATCAAGCTGATTATCACTAAACTGAAGGTCATGAAGTATCCTACGGCCTGCGAGTTGTTGATAGGTAGACATACATCAAATATCATTGAAGAAGAGATATAAATATGATTGTAACTAGATTATTATAACTAAATATGGATATTGAAATAATTATAGGAGGCGGTCTATTTGTAAACGATGGAAGTAGTAGTCGGTTTTGCAGACTAGAGGAAAATCTTTCTTACCGTCTACTTGCATAATTTCTTTATTGCCGCTTTCATCATAGACGTATACATTGTCCCAGTCCTTTGGTTCTACTCTACGTGTTCCGCCATGGGATACATCTTGAGTAATTGTTCCCAAGATTCCAAACCCGGCAATGATTCCGGTAACTTGGGGGACGATTTTTCCTTCTTTGGCAGATTCGTCAAAGAAAAGAACTTCTCGTAAAGGTAGAACAATGAGATCAGACTCGGCAGAAGGAGATGAGGTGTATTCACTCCAGCGTTGAGGTTCTGTTGGAAAAAAACCATCAGAATACGCGAAGTGATGGTGTTCACCAATGTCAGGAACTTTACAGGCAAGGACAATTTTTCCAAATCCACAATCCAGTTCGTATTCAGTGGTTTTGCCGATTCGGAATGTTTCCCTCGTTCTGCCTCGATCAAGATACTCTATTTTTGATGCAAGATCAGTTGGTTCTTCTCCTACGTAGGATTCAACTGTATAGACTCTCCAAAAATCTTGCAGCAGTTGATAGAGTTCTGCATGCGACTGGATGTATTCTTTAAGTTGTGTCCAGCGTTCGAAATTGTTGAAGGGTTCCATGGAAGGGAGAGAACATCTAATCACTGTAGATACAAAAATATGGTTTTTATTTGTTTTTATTTAAGAGTATTGGGGATTTTTTATGATTATGGGGATACTTGGTGATGTGATATCGGGGGAATATCTAAAGGATATTTACTAGCTATAATTGATAAATTAAGGTGTAGGAACAGTTATTTCTTAATACCTCATTGAAGTCATCATTTCCTAGTGGGAGAAAAGATTGATATACCAAATTACCTATTTATGGGACATGGCTACTACTTTTCTTGATATGAAAGAACCGCAGGCGTATGATGCCACTAGTCGTCAGTCGGCACCACCGCAATATCTGAGAGATCTTGAACAAGCCGTTCGAGAGTCAACCGCGCGATTTCGTGCCGATCCTGATGCGCTGAACGAGGCACTGGCGTGGATTGCTGAGACAGACATTCCGTATGATGATGAGCGATTTTTTGGCTACGCGCTCACTAATGATCTCAACCCGATTCGATATAAGGAACGATTATTCGACACCACAAATGATCCAAATGAAGGGAGTTGAAGACCAATGCAGAAATCACATCTAGATGCAAATCACAGCATTATTAAATTTATTTTAGAGAAAAGATTATTGTGATTTCTCAAATATCCAACCATTATTATTGTCTTTAGTTTTGATGCCGGGGGCTTCTAAAAATCGGAAACCAGCGTCTTCTAAATAATGAAATACTTGAGAGTTACAACCAAATACAATACTGCCGGGTTTTGATGCGCGGAATAATTCAACAGCTAATGCTGCAGAATACGACGAGCCTTTATTTAATAATATACTTTCATCTATCCCATTAATACTAAAGCCATAAATGTCAGACGTTAGCCGGGAAGCGAAATCTAACATATCTGCTCTCACAGCTTGGACGTCAAGATTCGTAAATTCTGGAGGATTAGCTTTACGATAGTTATTTATCATTCTAGCAATATCCCCTACACTTTGTGATACATCCTCCATGCCACTATAACCAACATTATACTTATCAACTCCAATATATGTTGGGATTCCTAGCTGTTGCGCAACTTTAAGCATGGTTGAATTTCTAGAAAGATCTCCACAACCTAAATCAACTAAAATTGTCTTTGGCAGTCGCTCTTTCATGAACGCATATAATTCTTCTTTATCAGAATTCACTAAGCGTGATACATCTGATTTTTTCCTTGGAGAAATAATAAAATCCCAGCATTGAGAATAAGGGGTAGAGTTTCCAGCAGCAATCTGTGACTCGCGTTTACTATTAATCATTGTACTTTTGATAACCACATCTAATTTTTCCCGTTGAGGATTTTGAAATCCGACCAAACTACGGATATCGATATTTGATTGAGGAATATCATCAGGACTAGCACGAATACTTACCTTTGTTTGTGGAGAAGGTCTTCGCATGAATTCACTTAACTTGAACGGACTGCCTGGTGTTGATGCAACATGCATCCAATCATTTGGCAGGAAACAAAGCCGGGGGGAATAACTTGCAAAATTGGGTATTACGCGTCCATTTGAGATATTATCAACATCCCCAATATGAATTCCATTGAAGAATAAGGCAACATTATCCTCTAATGCATCATAATCTTCTCCTTTTTTAAATGAGATTTTTCCAACACGTAACTGTTCAACAATGTTTTCATGAAAATGAGAATATGGTCCTCGAAGTGCTGCACCATACATTGCTGAGCAAAGACCGTCTATATTGGTAAATGTAGCTTCGTTCTCAGCGGAAAAATCGTAGCCACCAATTTTTTTAGCTAAATCAAATAAGCCCGTGATAAAATGAAATGGATTGAATAAATAATTAACCATTGAAGCAGTCCCTGTTCCCTCAGCGAAGACATACTTTAGTTGGTTGTATTCCAATGTCGCAGCCTGCGCGCCAAGTAATTGGCCGATGACAAGAGGTGCCAAGAAACTTTCTCTAATACGGTATAGAACTGCTTGTTTGATGGGATTTTCCACAGCTTCTTTCCGAGAAATACTCATTTTATTTTTATGAGGCAATCTTAATTCTAGATCTGAGTTACTCTCATCTTCCAATAAAAGAAGAGCAGTTGATGAGTTTGTTAGTTGCAAGCTTGGGGCTGCTCGCTCGCGTTCTAATGAACTTGCCTCTGATTCAACAAGGATACGTAAAGCATTTCTCTGTTCCGCAGTGAGTACAGGCGCACTGCCCCTATAATTCTCGGATAAAGCTTGATAGGAAGTAACTCGTCCACCTTCTAATGCAACATGACGTTCCATCCAAGCCAAACGTTCATCCAAACTAACTGGTCCAAGAAGGTGAAGAATATCCTCCTTAAAAACAGAGTGATGGGTAAGACCCCATGCCCAGCTAAGAAGACTCATTCCGCCCTTACCAGAGGCATCATAACGGTGGAGCCAATGCATAGCTTGAGTTGCACATAATTTATCCAAATCAACTCGGGTGAGATCATTAGCCATAGGGATGAAAAATGAGTATTATTTAAGAATGTTGCCCCATTAAAGTAGTATCTTCTCTCTGTCGCGAGGTGATACTGTTTGAAGATTTCTAGTTTAGTGGGGACCTTATCTCTAATGATAGTAAAACGCCCCCGCCGAGAATTTCGTACAGCATCGACGACCGATTACTGATTTTGAACTCGGGTCCCAACCGTGAGAGGGTTGTATGATAGTTTGTCCATACGTTTGATTTCTCAATTGTATTCCGGACTACACCACAGGGGCACTATGTAGCTCCTTTTTGGGGTATTTTAAAACCTTTTTGGTTTAGATGATGTTTTTAACAGCAAAATGTGAGAGGGGATAGTCTTTCGAAATATTTAGAATGACGTCAATTCAATACTACTTTTAGATGATAAACTAGGCAAATCTTATAAAATAAATCTCTTCTTGAATGAAAATGACCATTTTTGATCATGGGACTGGACCTTATCTTAAAGCAATGTGGGGAGCGGCTCCTTGCGGATTGGATTTAGAGGAAAGGTTGCACTGCATTGGAGATCGGCTCCCTCTCAAGAGCCCCGCTGTTCACATAGAAAGTTATACTGGATTTAAGCACGTGGGAACCTCATTGGTCAATACGATCGTATCGTATTCCCGGGAACCGGAATTCTCTTCAGAGTTTTATAATCTTACAAACATGCCTTCTTTACATGGCTATACAACAGTAGTCCTTGTACTAAGAAGTAATTCTAAAGTGGCATTGGAAACTGAATTTGTAAAAGTAAAAGAGGCATTTTATGAAATTATTGATCTTCCTATTCAACCCCTGATAATTCCATCACTGAAAAGATCCCTAGAAGCGCAAACGAATGCATTCCAAATATCGTGCCAATTCTTTGAGAGATATAAACAACTCTATGACAATTTAAATGATCGGCGTGAAGTGCCATTAAAACCACTGAGAGATGGACCTTTGATAATTGGAATTGAGGAGATCTTTAGGGATATCGGTAGACCATTTAACAAAGACAGTTATAATTTCCATCTTACAAATAGAGTGGAAGGAACGTATGAAGGAAGACGAACAAGTTTAAGTCTTTTAACATCGACAGGGAAATCACTTTCCACAAGCCCCTCTTTGTATGGAGTCGTTTTGTCTAGTACCACAGGGGATATGTGTCCCACATGCGACGAGGAATTTTGTGATCCTCGACGTTCATATGTTTCTTTTCTTTTAACCCCCGAATTGGTAACAGTGTTAGGTTCAACACTGAATCCAATATCTATTCCAAGCGATATGTCTTTGCGAATAGGACATCGATTTAACCCCAATGCAGTTGGTGCCCACTTGGTACAATTACAGATGTTACCACTAGAGAAAAAACAAGAAATAGTGGATACAGCCCGTAGATTTGGACGAGTTTATTCTCAAGAGCACCGTGATGAGCTTCTTGCCCTTGCTAATCAGGTTATTAACGTATGTTAAAATGCGCTAGAACACAAACACCACAAAGAGATATAAAGAAAAGACGCTCCCGCCGGGATTCGAACCCGGGTCACAGCCTCGAAAGGGCCGTATGATAGTTTGTCCAAATCTGGGCAGTTTTCTAGTCGCGGTGGGTTTTAACCCGCCACTTTGATTAAACCTTCCCAAAGTTTACCGGACTACACTACAGGAGCATAGAATGCAAAAACGACCTTTGATTTAAAAAGGTTTGGTTTGATTCGACAATGTAGGTCAATAGTCGATTGACAGCAATTGTCTCCCTATACTGATTACAACCCTCGCTACAACCCTCGGCACAACCATTTGATCTTACAGCATGAGAATTCAATAACAAGGTTAAATTGTACTGAAGGAATGTTACATTGTATCAAAAGTCTGAAATTTTTGTACTACATTTTGTCTGCTTGTATAACACAAAGGTTAAATAGCATTGAAAGACTCTTTTAACTATGCAAGATAGAATTACACTGGGCCTTACTGAAAAGATTACTCTAATTGGGAAAAATAACAAACATAAAGAGGTTATTGCTCGGGTTGATACTGGAGCGACCGGGTCATCACTGGATAGCGCTGTCGCTGAGGAATTAGGGCTGGGACCGATTTTGAAGCATAAAACAATTCGTTCGGCGTCTGGCACGAAAACAAGACCTGTAATTCACGTTACAATTGAGATGCATGGGAGGGTTCTCCAAGAGGAGTTTACTATTATTGATCGGGCTCACATGAAATATACTACTCTTATTGGACAAGATATATTAAAAAAGGAACGGTTTTTAATTGACCCGTTGAAGAAAATATGAAATTTGCAATAATCTCGCTTGGTAGTAAAAGTTCCTTGATGGTAGCGGAAGCTGCAAAGAAGTATTTTGAACAAGTGGAGCTTATTGATCTGAAGCATATTGAAGTTCGTCTAGGAAAAGACGGTGGGATTTTTTATCAGAATAAACCATTTGAGAATTATGACTGTGTCTATGTCAAAGGATCGTTTCGCTATGCTAACTTATTACAATCAATTGCAGCCATGCTTCAAGGCAAAATCCCATATATGCCGCTTCCTGCGCACTCGTTTAATACTGTCCATAATAAATTATTAACCCATCTTGTTTTGCAACAGCATAATTTACCTATGCCAAAAACCTATATTCCGTCAACGACGGAAGCGGCACGCGAATTGTTGAAAAAAGTAAGTTATCCTATTGTCATGAAATTTCCAGAGGGAACGCAAGGAAAAGGAGTAATGTTTGCTGATTCTTATGGTTCGGCCTCATCGCTGCTTGATGCACTCGGAGCGCTTAACCAACCGTTTATTATTCAGGAATATATTGAAACCGGAGGCACGGATATTCGCGTCTTGGTTGTGGGTGACCGCGTAGTGGGGGCTATGAAACGCAAAGCGCAAACAGAGGAAAAAAGGGCAAATATTCATGCCGGCGGGACAGGACAAAGTGTTCAGCTTAGTAGAGAAGTGATTAATCTTGCAATCGATGCCGCGCAAGCATTGCAGGTAGGAATTTGTGGGGTCGACATTCTTGAAGGGCCACGCGGACCACTGGTAATTGAAGCGAATATATCCCCAGGATTACAGGGGTTAAGCAAAGTTGTTACCATTGATGTTGCTGATGAGATTGCGCAATTTCTCGCTGAGAAAACTTCCCAGGCACTTGGAATCAAAAAGGATAAAGTCACCAAAGAGATGCTTGATGAAATCACAAAAGATGGTCCAAAAGAAGGTCAAGAGGTGGTTACCAAATTAACTTTTCGGGGTGAGCGTATCTTGCTTCCTGAATTCGTAACACGCATTGCAGATTTTAGTGATCGCAAAGAATATAGTGTGAAAGCGGAAAAAGGTAGACTTGAAATTAATGAACCTAAAAAATAGAAATGAAAGAAATATTGCAAATAGATCTTAATGATTAACGCTTCGTTTTTCTCTTGAAAGATTTTGGTTTTGTACTCTCAGTGGTTGTTGTAATTTCAATGGGAGGAGCAATGGTCTTATCTTTTTTGAAGAAGAGAAGATAAATTATAGAAAGTAGTCCCAGGGTGTTGAAAATAAAGATAGCGATGAACCATCCTTTTTGTTCATTCTTACCAGAATACCATAACCCAACGCCTTTCCATATAAGAGACCAGAGTATAATAGCAATAAAGAACGCAATTCCCCACCAAGGCCGAGTCATGTAAAGATCGTAAATCATATGTTCACCAGAGAGTAAACAGGAGTAGCCTTTTTATGCTTTGTGGGATTCCAATAGGATCTTTTTTGCATAGCCATACCATAATGATTTCTCTACTGCTCTTGGGTAAAACAAACTTTATAAGGAAGAGCTTTACTCTATTTTTAAAATGGAGGGGAGATGATGCTAACAGCAAGGCCATTTGATCACCGACAATTGTATGTTATTTCTGGACCAGTTGGAGCGGGTAAGACCACACAAGTTGAGCAATTTTTGGATAGACTTGTTGATAGCGATTACCGACGCAATGGAAATGTTGTGGTCGTAAGACATCCCGCTGACGATTGCAATCCACACACCATTGGACGCCACCAGGTTAGTGTTGCAGATAGTGTTGATGAAATTGCCAGAAGAATATCAGATCACACTGAAACGGTTATCGTTGTTGGCGCTTCTCATTATTCAGATTCTCGAATTGTTGACCTTGCTGACGCGGTTGTACGCAGTGGACGAAAAATGGTGGTGTCAGGATTAAACTTGGATGTGAATAGTCAACCACATGGGTTTATGCCGGAACTAATGGCAATATCATCACATGTAAAAGTTAGAAAGTCGATTTGTCATAGTTGTGGAGATGAGTCGGCAACTCGCAGTGTTCGTATCAAAGATACCTATCTTCCAAGCTGTACTCATCATGCAGCACATCCAGATTTACCCGCCATTGCTTCAGGAAAAGGCGGTTCGTTATCACTTTATTTAGGGCCGATGTTTGCCGGAAAATCGACAGAATGGTCACGAGAAATTGAAAAGTTAGCAAATGCGGGACGCAGTCCAATTGTGTTCAAATACTTAGGAGATACCCGGGATGGGTCCGAAGGAAAACGTGTCTACGATGTTGGTGAAGTTACAATTCATAGCGGTAAACGACAGCCGGCGATTTGTGTTCGAGACGCCCAGGATATTACTGCTTATCTGCAAGATCATCCTCGGCAAAAGGATATTGCTCTTGATGAAGGGCAATTTATTGTTGGACTTTATGATTTTGTACTTTCATCTCTAGAAAAAGGCTATCGCTTTCATATCACGGGATTACCGCGTGGTTTCAATCGAGGTTCGTTTGGAGATATTCCAAAACTCATGTGCCTGGCCGATAATATCGAGATGAACTACGCGATGTGTGTTCATGAAAACGGGCATGGTCGATGCGGTCATCCGGCAACTGAGAATCAACGATTGAAAAAAGGAGAGGATGGAAGTGTTAGTGTTGCACACGCTCGTGATCCACTAGAATTAATTGGTGGGAAAGACCAAGCAGGAGCAAGTTATTTCTATGAAGCGCGATGTCTAAAGCATTGGCGGTTGGATGGAGAGAAAAAAAGAGGTTATTCTTTTACACCGTTTGATTATTCATCGTAAGTTGGCTTGAGTTTGAGAGTTCATATCGACTGGTGAACAAAGTTGATTCATAAAGTCATTTCCTCTTTGGGATGCAATTGTAGTGGCGCTATCTGAATCAATGACTTCAATATAGTGCGAGAGGGGATTAACATAACGAGGATCAATAGAAACACAGTCAACGATAATACGACGGTTGCGTTCGAGTTCTCGATAACGTACTTCGACGAAATGCCCATCTTTAAATTCTCTCCAGCGAGTAATACTTGAGTTGCGGTGATTGTCGCTTGCAGGAGAAAAGGTTATGTGCTCATCACCAAATGAAAAAGTTAGATCCTGGTGTCGTGAATAATCCCAAGAGACTTCGCCATCATGCGAATAATGGTTAATGCGAGCTTCAAGTTCTTTTTTTAAGCAGCCAAATTCTTTTTGAGCGATTGTTAAATCGGAATACCTTGTCCGCCATATCTTGGAATGTGTTGAACCATTGTAAAGGCTCATACTTCCATAGAGAATAACGTTAGCCTCATCACGTTGTTCAAGGGTAAGAAAAGCACGATAGGACTCGCTTTGCGCAAATAAATTTTCATGGACACAACCAGGAAGAATGGATAGTGGATCTTTGTCCTCTCGAACGATGATGGTATGATCATGTCCATTATCAATTTGAAGATGCATAAAGCTATCATAGATGAACTGTTTTTAACCTTTGTGGTACAGAGGCTCTGTAGAAAATCTTTAGCGAACCACCATGGGCTCAACTTTTTTCGCTGAAAAACCTGATGACGCTATGCACCCGTAGGGACCAACACCGCATAACGCGTTGGACATTCTATCGCAGAAAAAGTCACCTGAGGCCGCTGGTGCAAGAAAATAAACAACGATTTATTTTCTGCACAGAAATGAATGCAATGCGTTCATTTCTGGTGGTACTTTTTCTACAGAGCGGGTACAGAAACATTTTAAAATGAATGAGCTATGATTGCAACGAGGTGAAATTATGGTTGATGATGCTACAATGGCAGGGGCAATGGTAGGAGTTCTCTTAGGTTTGGGAGTGTTTATGTTTGTTTTAGTTGCAGCAGTATATGTTTACTCTTCTCTTGCTCTTATGACCATTGCAAAGAAGTTGAATATGGAAAAGCCATGGATGGCCTGGATTCCTTTTGTGAATTTGTATTTGATGGTTAAAATGGCAAACGTCCCGGTGTGGTCTCTACTTGGAGTGTTACTTATTTTTGTGCCATTTATTGGACCATTTGTATTAGTTGGCCTCATGGTTTGGTGGTGGTGGAAAATTTGTGAAAATCTTGGTAAACCAAATTGGTGGGGAATTCTCATGGTCGTTCCATTGATTGGGCTTGTCATGATGGGAATTTTAGCATGGGGAAAGTAGGTTTCTCTCGTTTTTACTTTTTTTGATTATCTTTTTTTTATTATCTTTATTATTCTTAACCAACACACCACTGTATTATCCTTAACCAAAACCTATTTAACTTCTCGAGTTATCCTTCTTTTTGGTAGATGGCAATTATTAAATCAATTCAAGCTAGACAAATTCTTGATAGTCGAGGTAATCCTACCGTTGAAGTCGAGATGACTATCTCTTCGGGAACTGTTCGAACATCTGTTCCGACAGGTGCGAGTACGGGAAAACATGAAGTGTGGGAACTGCGGGATCAGGGGAAGGCGTATCTTGGCCTTGGTGTAGAAAAGGCCGTGCGGAACGTTAATACAGTTATCGCTCAGAAATTACGGGGTAAAGATTGCTGTAAGCAACGAGAAATTGATCAACTATTAATCAAATTGGACGGGACGGCGAATAAGACAAAAATGGGGGCGAATGCACTTCTTGCAGTTTCGCTTGCCTGTATGAAAGCTGGTGCGCTGGCTTCTCAAATACCACTCCATGAGTATATCGCTACTCTAAGCGGCCG
>CAYIEX010000002.1:0-35721 GCA_964362485.1 uncultured Methanosarcinales archaeon
ATTGCCTCTTGCATACGAGTGTGGGTAACATAACCACCGTTATACTGCTCGCAAAGATCACGTACAGCAGCGTGAATTTCAGCATAATCACGCGTTTGATTAACATTTCCCATGATTGCATACCTACTAGTGAGATCGCTCACCATATTAGTAACATCATCAGACCCATACTGATCTTTTCTTTTAACCTGGTAAGCATGCGGTGTTGAAGCAACCGGAACTGTCCTAAATAGAGCCTCAGAATCTTTAACTCCTTCGTCAATCCCATACGTAACCCCAATCTCCAATTGCCGACCATGAAATTCAAGAGTATCCCGCCAGGTTCTCCCACCAGTATTAGGAGTAAAATCAGTTGCCAGTAACGCAATTGCTGCATGCGACGCATCACTTGCCGGAGTATCCACTAAACCAACGAAATCCCGTTCACAAGTAGCAATCCCTAGTTGCCCCATTGCATCAAGGAACACTTGACGTGTCGAACCACTCGTAATCCAATCATCATATCCCCGAACTTTCATACCAGTACCAAGAGTAGGATATTTTTCGTTGAGCGCATCAACTAACAGCATTAAAGCAACATTGCGATCATTTCCTTCTCCACATTGCTCAAGCGCAGCCGTAATTTTATCATACCCGCAAAACTTAAAATTCATCACCCGTGGCCCACGTTCAAAATGAGCTAAACCAAGAAGCTCCTGCACACCCATTGCAGCACTGTGAGCTCCTCGATCTACAAACATCATCACCTCAACACCGTCCTCATAAGCTTGGCGCACAAGAGGAAGCATACTCTCAACTATCTGTTCAGCATCAACAAATTTCATTTGACGCTGTCTCCCGCGGTAATCATTTCCAGCCCCCACAGTGCCAATTCGAGATGCCAAGGTATTCAAAAAGTCGCCCAAATCTCTAAGTGGTGCACCCCCGCCACGTAGGGGTTCCCCTTCAAATTCCTCTTTTGGGATAAGTGATCCCACACCATAAGATCCAATAAGCCACTCCAATTGACTTCCCATTCCGTAATCCAATCCTTGAACGGATTGTATGAATACCGCTAATGACTCCCGTTCCTTATCTGATAAAGGAGAAAGTTCTTTTTCAAATAGCTGATTTTGAATTCTCAAAGAAGCTGGCCCGTAAGGTATTGCACCCGCAAAATCACCGGCAAAGTCCCAGACAGAAAGAACAGATCGATCTGCAAAATAGCGCTGTGCTATTTCATCCAACAATGCAGCATTCTGGTGATAAACACGAGCCCCCGCTCGGATAAGACTCATTCCCTGTCCAGCAAACGAATCCTCTAGAGGGCGATTGATAGGTATCGATAACCCTAAGTATCCTGCAGCAAGAAAACTAAGTGTCCGACCGGAAAATTCAGATCGCCGACTCATTGTTTTTGCTCCACAAACTGTAAAATGGCTTCTTCTACTAAATGAGAGCGATTGCGATACGTACGTCTATGTGCTGATGCCAAGAGCTTCTGCATTGTTCCTTCCTCGAGCGATACACTGAGCCGTATTTTCATTATGTAAGAAAAAGTATTACTACTTTAAATACTTTTCTAAAATTAACCACTAATGAGAGACAACGACAAAATATGTAATTTCTCATCCAATACCTTTAAAAATAACCCCCTATAATCATCTCATGAGGTACTCTCATGACAGCAAAAAAAGCAACTACCACAGAAACAAAAACAACTACAAAATCAACTGGCCCATTACAAGCAGGCGATACCGTCACATTACACTATACTGGCACATTATCCGATGGCTCCGTCTTTGACTCATCCGAAGGTCAATCACCACTCTTCTTCGCTGTAGGCTCCGGCCAAGTTATTCCCGGATTCGATAAAGCAGTTGAGGGCATGAAAGTAGATCAAGAAAAAACATTTACTATTCCCGTAAGTGAAGCCTATGGACCTGTACGAGCAGAGCTACTCAAAGAATTTCCAAAAGATAAGCTTCCAAAAGAAATTGAACCCAAAGTAGGAATGCAACTGGTAATGCAAGGGCCTAACGGGCAAGCAATACCTGTTAAAATCGCCAAAGTAGCAAGTGATGCAATCACAATCGACTTAAACCATCCACTTGCAGGAAAAGATCTTACATTTAAAATTAAAATAGTCGGAATTAACGAAGAACCTCCCAAGCATGACCACGAAGGTGGTTGTTGTGATGAAAAAGAAGACAGTGAAGGTGGTTGTGGTTCTGGAAACTGCGGTTCTGGCAGTTGTGGATCAGATACCTGCGGATCAGGGAACTGTTGCAAATAAATACGTGAATGAAACCACGCCTTTATCTTTTTTCTTTCTTCTTTACCATTCTAATTCTCTTTCTATCCTACAAAATAGCAATTATCGTCACTCCCCTAACCCCACACCAGCAAGAAACATTTAATTTTGTATACAATAACCAACCGCTATCGCTCAACTATACCAGTAACGAAGTTTCCCATCTAAGCGATGTCAAGAATGTAACATTCATTGCCGACCTTGTTTTCTATCTAAGCCTAGCTGTAACAACACTCATTCTCACTTCCATACGCAATAAAAAAGAGTGGCCTCATTTCTTATGGAACGCGAGTATCCACGGAATTTGCTTTATTGTCCTCACCATCATCGCAATAAGTATCAGCTTTGAAACTATTTTTACCTATTTTCACTACCTTTTTTTTCCACAAGGAAATTGGACCTTCCCTTTCAATTCATTATTAATTCAGACATTTCCAGAAGAATTCTTTCAGACCATCGCCCTTACAATTTTTGGGTTAGCCATAGCTATCCTAATAGTAATAGCAATATTGAGTAGAATAAGAATCAAGAGAATGGGAAGATCATAAAGCAAATGTTAACAAAAACTGTCTTTGTCTTCCCCATTCTCGAGAAATATGAAAAACCCCTGACAAACCGCTTGCGCGGTTTGCTCGGGGAAAAAGAGGTGATAGATGTTTAATATTCTAAAATGCACGGCTCTATATAAACCTTTCGGCCAATTTAGTATTTTTTAGTAGTGAACCAATTTCTAGTCTACTATCTAGTCAGTGAAAACGAGTTGTACTCAGCAATTAAGAGCGACGCGCCGTCACCATCCCCCAGTCAAATAAACATGCTTCAAACTCGATGTTGGCGTAGTGCTCTTAGTAGAGAATCGATACGTTTTTATAATTTAAAAAACCATTGTACCATATGAATATACCCAAAATAATGGCCCTTATTACCACTATTCTTCTAATCCTGCCTCTTTTTGAGGCTGCAACTCTCAAAGGAACAATATATGACAGTAATTTGGAACTAGAAAACAATGTTTTCGTCCAAATCAACTCAACCCCAGCTCAGCAATACCTTGCCAAAGAAGGAACATATCTTTTTGAACTGCTTCCGGGAACCTATCTGCTTACGGCCAACACAGAAACAACACGGATTCGTGAAACAATCGAAATCAAAGAAGAAGGCTCATTCATCTACGACCTTTTCATGCTCCCCTCCCTTGAAGAAGAAGAACAACTCTGGCAAGATACCCAAGAAAATCCGCTCGCTTCCATTGAAGAACCAAATTATGGCATTTGGCCGTATCTAGTCGCAGGGATCCTCTTTGCAATTGCCCTTATCCGTATCATCTATTACCGCAGAAAATATGGCTCCGTAAGCTTCTTTCGAAAAAAAATAAAAGCCGAGAGTGTCAAAAGTCTTGATGAAGTAAAAGCAGAATTAGCACAAGAACCCGCCTATTTCGACCAAGCGTTAGATATCATCCATAAACATGAAGGAAGAATCTCCCAAAAAGAATTGCGTAGAGAAATGAACTATCTCTCTGAAGCGAAAGTGAGTCTCATCGTTGCAGAGTTAGAACATCGTGGAAAAATCGAGAAGATTAAAAAAGGACGGGGCAACTTGATCTTTATTCGCAACAATGAGATCAAAACAGAGACCCGTTGACCAAGGATTTGACCTTGCTGGCAGATACCACGATGAAATAGGACAGGTCCGACTTCTCAGTACAGCTGAAGAATATGATCTAGCCGATAAAATTGAAGCAAGTTATTACCAAATCTTTGATGTACTATGTAACACTAGAATCAGTGACAGAAGACCACATTATTATGGACTAAAACTTCTACGTGAATATCTCGAAAGCGGGATTAGAAAACAAGATATCGAAAAGTATGATGGATCCTTGCGTCGACGCCGAATATTGCCACACCAAGAAGAAGATGCAGAAGAGAGAGAACCTCCGCTTCGCAACAAACATCCAACAAAGCGTCAAGAAGCTTACTTTAATTATTGTTACAGAGAGATTTATCTTCGTAAACCCATCCGCCAGGCAGGAATAAGTCTCAGTTCCATCCTCACAAAAAGCCACCACCATGAAGCTAAAAGTCTCTTACTACACGCTGAAAAACAACTTGAAAAAGACCGAGAAGATTTCATCCTCGCCAATCGTCGTCTAGTAGCAAGTATCGCCAAAAAATATGTAAACTATGGTCTAAGCTATCTTGATTTAAATCAGGAAGGGTCCACCGGTCTCATGAGTGCAATCGATAAATATGACCATAAAAAGGGTCATAAATTCTCAACCTATGCAACCTGGTGGATCAGACAAGCCATGACTCGCGCCACTGCCGATCAAGGAAAGACCATCCGTCTTCCCGTGCACATCCATGAACTCCTTACAAAAATCTACCGAGTACAAAACCAGCTTTGGCAAGAATTGCATCGTGAACCAACCACCCAAGAGATTGCAGATACACTTGATTTGAAAATTGACAAAATCGTGCGATATATAGACCTAAAAGACCCCCTTCCCACTTCTCTTCCCGTAGGGGAAAATGAAGAATCTGAACTAGGAGACTTCATCCCCGATACTGATCCTAGTCCCGAAACAAATGTAAATCAACTAGAAGAGCAACGGATCCTTGACAATCATCTTAGAAAGCTCACGCCGCGCGAAGAATTTGTCATACGAGGACGCTTCGGTCTAGGTTCGTTAAGTATGCCGCAATCCTACGGAAAAGACAAAACACTTGATGAAGTAGGAAATGATTTTGATCTGACAAGAGAAAGGATTCGTCAAATTGAAGCCAAAGCAATCCGAAAATTACGACAAAAACTAAAATCCAAAGGATTAAATGATGACTAAAGTAGTACCATGTTGAGCAATAGCAGAAGTACAAAGTGAATAAAATAGCAGCAATTCACAATTAACTTTTTATATAAGAGCTTCTCCGCTAGAGTAATGAAATTTCCAACCTATAAAGCCCAAGAAGCTGAACTTGAAATTCTAAAACATTGGAAAACACATAAAATTACCGAATCACTCAGAATAAGGAATGAAAACGGCCCAAAATTTTATTTTCTCGAAGGACCACCTTATACCTCTGGTCGCGTACATGTTGGTACCGCATGGCAAACATCAATGAAGGATATTGTTCTGCGTTATAAACGCATGCAAAAATTCAATGTCTGGGACCGCATGGGTTATGACATGCACGGTTTACCAACAGAACAGAAAGTAATGGCTAAACTCGATCTCAAAAACAAAGAAGACATCGAAAAATACGGCCTAAAGAAATTCACTGATGAGTGTGAAAAATTCTGCAGCGAAATGATGCACAAGATGAATGAAGATTTCATCCGCCTTGGTATTACCATGGACTTCAGTGATCCTTATCAACCAATTAAAAAAGAATTTATGGAAGGAGAATGGTGGCTTATTAAAAGGGCCCATGAAAAGGGTAGACTCTATCAGGGTCTTCGAACCATGCACTGGGATGCAGCAACGCAAACCGCCGTTGCCAAACACGAAATCGAATATAAATCTGTCAAAGATACATCCATTTATGTTAAATTTCCTCTCAAAAACAAAAGAAAGACTTTTTTTATCATTTGGACCACGACACCTTGGACCATACCTCTTAATCTCGCTATTATGGCCAATCCCGATTTAACGTATGCCGAAGTCGCCGTAAATGGTGAAACCTGGATTATGACCGAAGCTCTAGTGAAATCCGTCATGACAAAAGCGAAAATTACAGAGTATCAAATCAAAAATACGTACGTCGGAAAAATGATTGAGGGCCAAGAATATGAACACCCCCTGAACATAAAAAGCAATCTCCCAAAAGAGCTCCAACATAACAAGCGCCTTTTCACTGTACTTTTAACAACTGAATACGTTGACGCAAGTACGGGAACAGGACTTGTTCACTGTGCACCAGGCTGTGGACCTGAAGATTACGAAGTTGGACATCTTCATCATATCCCTCCATTCAATTGTGTAAATGAAGAAGGATTTTTCGAAAATTTTGGTGATTTCACTGGTCTCAAAGCTAAAAGTGATGACCCTAAATTCATTGCTGCAATTAAAGCAGCAGACGCACTCATCGCAAAAGAATCCTATGTGCACGATTATCCGCATGGAGAGCGCAGTCACGAACCAATCATCTTTAGAACGACAAAACAATGGTTCTTCAAAGTTGAAGACCTTAAAGAAAAGATGTTAAAAGCCAACGAGGATATTAATTGGAATCCTATTGCCGCTAAAAATGGTTTTAACGCTTGGTTGGAAAACCTTCGTGATAATTCTATTACCAAACAACGCTATTGGGGTACACCTGTTCCCATATGGCAAGCACCGGATGGTGATTATCTGGTTGTTGGCTGTATTGCTGAACTTGAAGAGCTTTCCGGCCAAAAAATCACCAATATGCACATACCTGATATAGATAAAATCATAATTGAAAAAGACGGAAAAGTCTACAAACGGGTTCCCGACGTTCTTGATGTCTGGATTGATGCTGGAACCGCCTCGTGGAACTGCCTTGACTTCCCAAAAAACAAAGAACTTTTTGAAAAATTCTTTCCCGCTGATTTCATTTTAGAAGGAAAAGATCAGATCCGCGGCTGGTTCAATCTTTTAATGATCGCATCATTCCTTGCTTTTGATAAACCAGCTTTCAAGAATGTCTACATGAACGGTTTTGTCACCGATGTCAACGGTGTAAAAATGTCAAAATCACTAGGGAACATCATTTCTCCATACGAACTCATCGATAAATATGGAGCAGATGTCCTTCGCTATTACATGTTCCAAACTAACGCCGGCGAAGATATTAACTTTAGCTGGGATGAGTGTGCCATAAAATCACGCTATCTCACTATTATGTGGAATGTGCATAAACTACTCCTCAATCTTGCTGAAGAAAATAAAATCAACCCATTCACTTTAAACAGTGAAATCATCCATAACGTAATGGACTCAGAAGAGCGCTACATTATATCCAAACTTCACAGCGCAATTGAAACAGTAACAGCGCTCCTCGAAACCTATCGTCTTGATGAGATAATCGCTCCGATTGAAGATCTTTTCTTAGAACTATCAAGAACCTATATTCAAATGGTTCGTGAAAAAAGTTCGCAAGGAGAAGATCAGGACAAAGAAGTCTGCGCCTACACCATTGCTCACGTCCTCCTCGAGACCCTCAAAATGTTCCATTTGGTAGCTCCATTCATGACTGAAGCAATTTATCTTAATCTTAAGGATGCATTTAATCTCCAAGAGGAAAGTCTTAGCCACTTCAATTGGCCAAAGGCAGACCACGCTAAGATCAATAAAGATCTCGAACGAGATTTTGAAATTACAAAATCAGTTATCCAAGCAGCCCTCGGTGCACGAGAAAAAGCACAACTCGGTGTCCGTTGGCCAGTTAAAGAAATAATCGTTGTCAGCAAAAATAGAGATACAATAACCGCGGTTGGAAAGTTACGTGATATCATCAAAAAGCAAACCAATACAAAATCAATAAGCGTACTCGATAGTCTCCCCGGCATGAAATTCAAAATTCGTCCTGATTACAGCAAAATCGGACCGGTCTACGCTGAACATTCACCCCAAATTATTACCAAACTAACTATTGATAGCCCGCAAACCATCTTGACTCATTTCGAGCGCGAGGGTGTCTATCGATTCGAGTTAGACGGGCGCTCAGTTGAAATCAAACCCGAGATGGTTTTAATCGAACGTGAAGTTCCTGCCGGTTTTATTGAGAGCGAAGCAAAAGGCGGTTTTGTATATCTTGACACCCATCGAACCCAAGACCTCGAAGCAGAGGGCTTCGCTCGCGAAGTAGCCCGTAATATCCAAGAAATAAGAAAGAAAAGTGGTCTGCAAAAGCTTGAACGCATCGCACTCTATCTTAAAACTAGCGAAACCCTCAAACCATTGCTCGACTCATTTAAAGTAGATATGGCCGAAAAAGTCGGCGCTGAAAAGTTTGATGTAGGTTCCGTCGATCCTCTGCGCAAACACCAAATTCATATCGATTTTAAAGTCAAGCAAGAGAGTTTCACGGTATGCTTTGATAAGTTGTAGAAATGAACACACTCAAATATCTTAGCAACACAGAACAATTTCTGTTTCATTCCTCTAAACTTCACTATATAACCCAGCATGCTCTCGAACACATGGAGCAACAAAACCCTTCTGTGCCAAGATCATTTTCCCGCAAGGAAAAAATCCAGAGTTGGTTTGCTGCAAACATCTTCTCACCTTTTCTCGAGGATGAAATTGACGTGCGATACTGCGAACGGATACAACAAGAAAGACCTTACAATGAATATGCAGAATATGGTAGACTATACAATGAGGTTACCGGATCAGAAGTTCCATCAACTGAGACCTACGATTCGATTAAAAGTCTCGGTCGGCTCTATCGCGAATGCCATGAAGTAAGCACCGTTCTGCTTTCCGTTAAGAGATGGTATCAAACACGAGGGTGGGACATTAGTGAATTAAATAAAGTAGAGGCAGAAATTAACGAGCGCGTTCTGGAAGTAGTCGAGAAAATAGATTTACTAAAAGCAAGACCAGAGGAGATAAATCACCATAACATATACGATAAAGAAAATGACCATATGAAATTCACATAATCGCATCGAGATCCAAAAACGATCCTATTTTCTTCTCATTTCAGAATAAAAAACTTCAAAATGTTTGCGAAACGTCGGCGCGCATTCATCCGGCGTCTGATCAATTATCCGACTCATGTCTTGCAGTGAAAAAGCCTCAATGTGAGCAATTTCACCCCTATCAATCTCAAATGTATCAATCGTAAACTCATCACAAGTGGTATAAATTTTCACTATTGCCCTCTCAGCGGGCAAATCCAATTTAGATGTCCCCACATACTCCAGTTCACCTAAACAGCCAACTTCCTCTTTCATTTCCCGAAGAGCTGCTTCCTCATAACTCTCATCCGCTCGCACTTTGCCGCCAATAGCGAACATCCATGTATTGGGAAATGGAAATTTATGTTTCGCACGTCGCGAGAAGAGGAAAGTACCATGAGGACCCCTTGGCACGACAACTGCAATCCTAATTCGAAAGTTCTTCTCATTGAGAACCGATCGAGGATGAATCGCAACTACATTGTCATCAGTATCGACTTCCGCCAAGAATTCTTCGGACATGATTTTATCAAAGTAACTCCCATTAATAACAATTTCCATTCCTAGGTTCACCAATAAAGACATTATTCAAAACAAAAATCACCCCCCCCAAAGCAACCTTTATATAACATCAAACAATCACCTGGTTATGCCACGAGAATCAGTTCCCCAAATGACATTGCGGTATACTGGAATTTTTGACTGGGACGGAATGTACGCAGCTGTCGTTGACTGGGCAAAAATGTATGGCTACAAATGGCATGAAAAAGCCTACAAACATAAAGTGCCATCTCCTGATGGCGCCGAAATTGAGTTAGATTGGGAGCTCGAAACTGTTGCAACAGAATATATCAAATACAAAATTACCTTTGCCATTCACGCCTACGACTTATCCGATATAGATATTGATGTGAACGGTAAAAAAAAGCGCCTTACGAATGCAAGGGTGTCTATTATTATTAATGGTGACCTTGACTACGATTGGCAGTTACGTTTTACAGGATCACCATTCCGCCAAAAGCTCGGTGAACTCTACCGCAAATGGACGGGCTCAGTCGATCAAACGTATATGGACCAACTATACTATCGAATGTGGAATCTTCATGCTATGCTTAAAAAATACTTTGATATGCAAGGCAAAAAGCATGTTTACAAGAACTATTTAGGAGAAAGCTAATCTGAGTGTATATCTAACTCAAGTATACCTAAACTTAAAAAATTCGGGGCTTGATAGAGGCTCTCCATAATATCACTTTCTTGTACAATGATTTTACCACCCCAACGCAAAGAGCGAGTAGCAAACGGGACCAACCCTCCAACCGTAAATGAATATCCGGTTTTTCCTTTATCTCGCGCAGTTATAGCCCCACCAAGTTCTACATCAAAAGGTAAATAAGGAATTAAATCAAGGGCCCGCGCTTTAATATAATGGATTTGCGGTGAATCACCATGTAATAAAGAATAATCTTGAGCATACATGATCTGAAATGGGAAAGTTTCAAAAACCCCAAAAAATGAGCTTGCAAAAAGAGGGTTTTCGGAAGTTAAGTAAACACTAAAAACGGGAGGCATCAATTCCAATCCACCAACTTCAACCATCCAAGGGCGATATTCTTTATTTCCGGTTGTTCCGTAATGACCAAGTGTATAAACCGCATGATAGTTTTCCCATGTTAAAAGCTCAGCAAGAAACTGTCGCGCAGCAATTTCATGAGCATTAACTCGATCATTGACATAAGGCCTCTCTTTCTCCATCCCTAGGTTCATAAACATTGTATAAAGTTCCAAGTCCCAAGTTCCTACTGGCACCGACCCAGTGTATATTTTATTCGGAGGATGAGAATCAAGCGGCCCCTGTGTATACGTTGCTAAAGTATAACCCGTCTGCGAAAATCGATTGATCAAATAATACAGCGCATCATGGATATCCCCGCCAAAAAGAGAGCGTTCAATGGTATATTCTGCCGAAAGCGCATGAAAATTATATCCACTGCCATAATTGAGACGAAGCAATTCTACATCCTGTTGTGTTCTTACTTCACCTAATTCAACGTCTGGGTTAAAACACATCCCCGACCCCGCAAGGTGAAATCCCCCCGTTCTCTCAAAAAAGAGTGCATGGCTAAACTCATGACCAGAGCAGGCCATAAAACCATCAAAGAGACCCACAACCGTCATCTCTCCCCAACGGCCAAGAGGAGTATTCGGCTCTACCATATCTACAATCGCACCAGCCCCTTCACTTGCCGATTGCGCCAACGATACAATACCACGTAAAGAATTGTAAGGCAGCGTCTCTCCCCATGATAATTCGAGAGTATGTACGGGTTCATGCGCGCGTGCCGAAGTTGAAAGCATTGCCACAAGACCAGCCATTGCAGTATAGAATCTCATGAATCACTCTACCTCATGAAGAAATTGATGGTAGTTATCCCGAATCGCCAGCGCAAACTTTCGATCATAGTCAAAAGCAAATTGTTCGTACCGCCTTCCAATTCGCGCACACTCACCATTGCGTAAAACTTCGTGTGGTGGAACAACAAACTGACAATACGGAATCCATGAAGGCACAGTAACACCATCTTTATCAAGAGTCCGCAAATATCGACGCGTCATATATCCATTTCTCTTAGTAGGATGAAACCATGTTCGGGCCTCGAGCGGGAAATCCAAAGCTTCACCAATACGTTGATGATCTTTCTGTTCAAAAGCACACAGGAGACTAGAAAGTGGTTCGGGGACCTTGGAGAACATGAAATGAATGTGATAAGGGTGCTGCTGAGGATATAGTTGAAGACCAAGATTACGAAGATAGTACTGTGCCGAATTAAGAATTTTTGGTCTTCTCGAATCATCATCCATAAACAAATCAAGCGTGCCAGCCCGTTTCAATTCCGCAGAGACTAAACAAACCGCGAGATGCTGGTTGGGAAGAACCCGTAATTGCGAATCAATTCCCACCCACCACTCCTGATCTTCTTGAATCAATTTCATCATCGTAACAATCTTAACACGGAAATACGAATTTACCATTTTCATAGAAAGGAACATACACATTATGTTCAATTTCCCATCGTAGGGGAAGTTCTCTAAAAAGGGGATACGCATCTAACCGGGATGCCAGATTAGGATTACGCGCACGCACAAATTCCTCACGTACAAGACCAACCTTTTGGCTCTCTATACACATTTGTCCTGCAACAAGATCAAATGGTTCAGGAATATGGCTCAAATAAGGAATCCATGAAGGAATCTCAATCCCTTCATCCCGAGCTCGAGCAAGTTGCACCAGCATTGCACATAAATCCCAACGAATACCCCCCTCAGCTGGTTGACAAAACGATTGTACTGCTACAGAAGGATAACCCAGTAGATACCCTATTTGATTTGGAAAACGCACAATGTCATTAACAATCTCCAGAGTAGGACCAACCACAAAATTATGTTCCAGTTCAATTGATTTTAACGAACTTTCACGCAAATATTGACGAAAACGAGGGATATATTGAGTAAAAGTAGGCCATATCCTTGCACACGGCTTCATCCCTTGTTCCACAAGATATAAATCTAACTCCTTTTGAGGATCCAATAATTTTGACAGTAAAGCCATAAAAGAAAAGATAAACTCCCCCATTTTTAAATTTGATCACTAAAAAGAAATAAAAATAGGAAACAATCACACCCTCAGTAACTCTTCCCAAAATAATGAAAGCGAAGCGCACCAGCAGAACAGGCAAAACATTTCTGTCCTTTCTTCAAAGTAGGCTGCTCAAACGGTTCATTGAGTGACTTGATACCCGTCTTATCCTTAAATGCTTCCTCACATTTCACGCCACCACACCAAGGAACAAGAGCCATCTTTCGCAACTCCACTTGCTTTATCACATCAGCTGATGTCTCTACTCGAACAATACTCCCGCTCAACAGAGCCTCCGCCTTCGCAAGCATCTCCGATTGCATCGTTACAAGTAATTTTGGAACTTCTACACCAAGTGTACTCAATCCAAGTGGAATTTTTTCACCAGTATCACGACGTACCGCCATCGCTTGTTTTTTTTCTACATCTTTTGGTCCAATTTCCAGGCGTAGACATACTCCCTTCACTTCCCACTCGTTATATTTCCATCCAGGAGTATACCCCTCCCGATCATCAACATGCACCGTAACACCTGCATTTTTCAAGCGCAGAGCAGCACCTTCAACAGCCGCCATCACCGCTTCACGTCCCTTATCAAAGAGGATTGGAACGATCACCACCTGCAAGGACGCAACCCGAGGAGGGAGGACAAGACCTTTATCATCTGAATGCATTAAGATAGCGACCCCTATTGAACGGGTAGTGAGTCCCCACGAATTCTGATGTGCAAATTGTCGCTCTTGTTTTTCATCAACAAACTCAATTCCAAAAGCTTTTGAGAAATTTTGTCCAAGATAATGAGAAGTACAACCCTGGATTGCTTTGCCGTTCGGTAAAAATGCTTCACAGGAAAGCGTAAATTCTGCTCCTGCAAACTTCTCCCCTTCCGATTTCTGACCTTTAAGAACAGGAACTGCATATAACTCACGAAATACCTTTTCATAAAACCCAAGAATCTTATGTGCTTCAGCAACCGCCTCTTCCTGGGTGGCAAAAACAGTGTGCCCTTCTTGCCATAGAAACTCCCGACTTCGTAAAAACGGAGTGCAATGCTTAAATTCCCAGCGAACCACATTACACCATTGATTCAAACGTAAAGGCAAATCCTTATGCGAGCGAATCCATTTGGCATAGGCATCATACATAATCGTCTCGGATGTGGGTCGAACCGCAAGTCTCTCACCAAGTTTAGTATCGCCGCCAAAATCCACCCATGCTACTTCAGGAGCAAACCCTTCCACGTGATTTTTCTCCTTTGTTAGAAGTGATTCAGGAATAAACAGAGGAAAATAACAATTGCGAACGCCATCCGCTTTAATCATCGCATCAAAATATGCCTGCACCTTCTCCCAAATCGCATACGCATTCGGCCGTAGGATATAACAGCCCGAAACCGGGCTATATTCAATCAGTTCCGCTTTTTGGATAAGCTGCGTGAACCATTCGGAGAAATCAGACTCCTTCGTTGCCGTAAGACCTTTGATATCCTTCTTTTCGGAAGTTACTTGCTTTGGCTGCGCTTTAGACATAAAAAAGAGAAAACATACACTTTCTTATAAAGATTTGGAGTTGAACTCGGCTAATTAATAATTCCCTTGCGTCACAATAGTATTAACTTGTAAGTGACAAGCTTCAGTAAGATTTAAAAAGTGGCATTGGTAAGAGAACTAAATGCGAGTACGGCCATTAATTTCAATCACGAGTCTAGTATATTTTCTTAGCTGCAATACTACATCAGACAATCAATCAATCGAAAGATTTTTGCCAAGCACGCTTCTCAACATATTGGCAGAGGTGCCAAACCCTACTAGCAAATCCAACAAACGTAAATCAAACCAGCCTACAATAGATA
This sequence comes from uncultured Methanosarcinales archaeon, assembly GCA_964362485.1. Taxonomy (GTDB): domain Archaea; phylum Nanobdellota; class Nanobdellia; order Woesearchaeales; family GW2011-AR9; genus CAMAVK01. The sequence continues at coordinate 14,434 of CAYIEX010000002.1, forward strand.
ATGGTGGGGTTTCAAATGAGGAAAAGGAGTTCACCATAAATTGGGACAATATCCCCGTTAGAAGCTCATTCGTTAGTTACTCTGAAAGATTAGCCATCTCCAAAATAGAGGTTAAAGCTTCACAAGAATCAGCTCAAGCAGTTCTCCACTTAGAAGAGCTAGCCAAGGTTAGAACTCCTTCCCAGTACCACCGTTTTCTTCGTGAACATGGGATCCATCATTTTGGTGACGACCCAAAAACACCAGCAAATAAAAGAAGATATAACATTGCGCATGATCAGATTTACGGTTCACCCAAAAAAACGATTCAACAAAAAGGTGGACTATGTGATGAACTCGCCACACTAAGCGCCGCTGCAGCCCTCAATTTCACTAATACCGGGCGGGTAGAGATTGTAGAAGTAAGACAGAATGGCAACAGCCATGCCTTCACCATACATCAAACAGATGAAGGGGATTGGTTTTACATTAATAATACCACCGTTGATTCCACGCCTTACCAAGATAAAGAAGAAGCAATCTTTGCTGCAGCACAAGATACCGGCTATGACCCACATAATCAAAAATTCAAGTTCCACTATAAGACCAAAATAGTTCAAAGTGGAGGCGCATGGCTTACAAACAATAGAGAGTCCCGTAAATTAAGACCTTAATAAAAAACGCTTTCTCTAAACGATAAAAAAAGAAAAAAACAACGTCCAACAAACAATTAATATAAAATTAAGCCTCACTACAAGCGAAATTCATGATCCAGATAGTACATAACCCCTTTACTTCCATCCGTACCCCCAGTATCCATTCTTATTCCTCTCACCAGAAAAGGATCTACAGGTCTGAAGTTGGTGGGCAACGTATACCACACTTTGACGCTGTCACCCTGACGCACAGCAAGTGCACCTTCATAATGAAAAATAGCCCCCATTCGTTTAAGAAAACCCTTAACCTCCTCAGATCCTAACTTCCTGGGATTAGGATCATGGCAATAAAAATCCGCACTAAGTGACTCCATAGGCACAATGGGATAACCCAGCGTCTGAGTGCGAAAAAATGATTCTCGGCCAAGAATAGCTCCATCCATAACTGTACCCTCAGTACTCGCGAACTTTGACTGATCCAGCATTTCTTCTACACCCTTAAAATTCTTAGAACCCAAAATCTTCTGTAATAACGTCTCTTGCATAGTTAACCACCAGTTAGCGTTACGATAAACCACATTATAAAGATTATTGCGTCAAATAATATAGAAACCAAAATTGTAAATTACCCAAGAATCAGAAAAAAAGAAAAACCTTGCCCAAGGGTTCTACAGGGGGGTGTAGAGGAGAAAGAGATGGGCAAGATTTTCTAAAAATGTGAAATGAAAAGAAGAACGGACAAAACTCAGCCCGTCCTCTCCTACCCATCTACTTATACAAGCTCAATCCCAAGCTCTCGGCTAAGAGACTTAGCGCGTGCTTCGGACTTGCGTGCATCGATTTTACCCAAGATCCAAGGGCTGTTAACACCAGTAATAATGGTCATAACAGTTAATTTTCCCTTCATCTCATCAGCAACACGTGCACCCCAGATAACGTTTGCATCGTCATCAAGAGACTCAGTTACAAGTTCACCAATGCGGCTAACCTCATCAAGAGTCATGTCAGGTCCACCTGTGATGTGGATAAGTGCACCGGTTGCTCCCTCATAGTTGATATCAAGAAGAGGGTTAGATAAAGCACCTTTAACAGCTTCTTCAACTCGGTTGTTGGTGTCAGATGATCCAACACCAATAGCAGCTACACCACCATTGGACATGATTGCTTTAACGTCTGCATAATCCAGATTAACAAGGCTAGGTACAGCAATGGTCTCAACGATACCCTTGATCATGGTTGCAATAAGCTCGTTTGCGACAGCAAAAGCTTGCTGAATAGGCAAGTTTCCTGCAATTTGAACAAGGCGGTTGTTATCAATTACAATAACAGTATCCGAAACTTGTCTTAACTGCTGTAAACCAAACTCAGCTTTATCACAGCGTGCTCTTTCAATGTTAAAAGGCATAGTTACTGTTCCAATAACAATAGCACCGGTATCTTTTGCAACTTGTGCAACAACAGGAGCAGCACCCGTACCAGTTCCACCACCCATACCAGCACAAACGAAGACCATGTCTGAAGTCTTAAGAGCTTCTTTGATCTGGGTTAATGACTCTTGAGCAGCTTCAGCACCTTTGTTAGGAAATCCGCCACAGCCAAGACCACGGGTACAATCCTTTCCAATCAGGAACTTGCGATCAGCACCAGTGATGTTAAGATGTTGGTAATCAGTATTAGTTGCAATAATCTCTGCACCTTTGATTCCCTTCTTATACAACCAGCCAACCATGTTGTTGCCAGCACCGCCAACACCAATTACTTTAATGTTAGCTTGGTTCATACTTTCAAAGTCATGCTCAGGCACGCTTTGTAACGCTTTTTCTACAATAAATTCCATTTTTTACACCCCTTATATTCCCTCATTTTTTGTTGTTTTCTTCTTCCCCCCTACATGCGCATTGCGCGTTAGGTAGCATACAATCATTTGACATATATTTTGCACTATGCAAAAGATTATATACTAGTGGAACATTATATCTCTTAGAAACCCAACCAAAGTCTATAGTATAACCTAAGTGTTAAGAAATTAACCAAACCGAATTTTTAACCTAAACCTGTAAACCTGAACCCTAAAACCCATTGTTATACAAGTCTAAGTGATATATAAACATTTCTATGCAACAGAATATACAACTGCATCAAATCACCACAGATTCTTATTGTTTATGTGAAAATCTTAAAACATTCTATCAAATCAGCACATATCTACTGCTAAAAAACATATTCTCAAAATCTAACAATTCTTACTTTTTATCCTCTTTTTTCCCTTGTAAATCGTGAACACCATCTCTCGTTTTATCGACAATAACACGACCAACTTCAGAAACAGCATCTTTGATATTCCCTATCTTTCGGTCAAGTACTCCCGCTATATCATGCGTATATTTGGCGGAATTACGCATTTTTCCGCGCCATCGGTTGATATAAACAACCGTCTCCATTGGGTACTTTGGAGGCTTTGGAGGAATCTCACGGGGATAACCAATAGCGACGATAGCTTGGGGTCTTGCATCCTCAGGAATTCCCAATGTTCCTTTCACAATTTCTTCATCAAACGCGCCTATCCATGCTCCACCTAGACCCAAAGAATGGGCCTCTAAAAGCATATTTTGCACAGCAGCCGCGCAGTTTTGAACAGTATAGAGTCGTTCCCCTCGAAGTCCATAATACCGCTCTACCTTCTCAGGCTCGGCACAAACGACAATTAAAGCGTGAGCGGAGATAATTTCTAGCTGATCATAGCAAGCTCGAGCAATTATTTGCTTCTTTTCCCCATCATCAACGACAATAAACTTCCAATTTTGTAAATTGCCACAGCTTGGAGCATGCCGCCCAGCATCTATGACTTTTGTAACATCCTCCCATGAGACATATTTTGGCAAGAAATTCTTAATCGTACGCCGTGATTTAATAAGCTCGAGGATATCACCCATAAAGTCAAACATTCCTTTTTCCTATATATAATTACCGTTTTAAGGAAGGCAATTGCCCAATTTGAACGGGATTACCATCTTTTGGAATCTAATTCCAAATATGAAAACCAATTCCATTGGCGAAAATATATTCCAAAACAGAAATAGTTATAAACCGAGAACGACTTCAATTGTATCATGGTTAAAAAAGAGGTTCTCGCTCAATTAATTGATGACAAAAAGGGAGCCATCCTTCGAGTCCTCCTTAAGACCAGCGATGAATTGACCCTTAATGAAATCGCTCAACAATCTAATGTTTCACTTACCTCCACCTTTCGCATTCTCCAGGAACTCGTAACCATGGAAGTGCTGGCCCGAAGGGTATGGAAAAATAGCAAAGTCTACCGTTGCCATGATAACGAAAAAGTGGAGTTCCTCAAAACCCTCTTTGATGAAGACATCGATGGCATTGCCGAATTTGTCAAAGCCGCCGAAGATATTGCCGGTGTCCAAAACATCATCCAGTATGGCAATGTCAAAAAAGGAAAAGCCAATATCTTGCTAATTGGTGAAAATATTAATGCCACTCCCTTAGATCCTTTAAAATCGAGTTTGAAAGAGAGAGGATTTGAGATAGGCTTTCTAGCCCTTACCAAAGAGCAATACGACAAGATGGTCACAATGGGACTCTATTCAGGTGAGAAGAAGATATTGAAGTAAAGTGATACGAACTCATGCCTCAATCAGTTATTGAACCATACCATTTCACTCCCCCACATCCTTCCAGTTCGGCAGTGGACCACGGGAGACAGCAGCAATCGAAAGATATGGCTCCGTATTCACACGAAGAGTTTGATAGTACAGACGCATTCCATCTTCTAGCGATGTTTCATGATGTTGAAGGGTAACCGACCTACCCTCATAATTCTGTGGTACAACCCCATACACAATAGCATCCACCACTCGTGTTTCTATTTCTGGTGATACCATCTCAATACTGACCCGGGTTAAGTACAAACGGTGAGGAACAACAAGAATAGGCCCTTCCTCAAGAACACTGCAAGCATACACCTGTGCCAGTTTTCCTTCAAGAATAAGAGAATCCATCAACAAACAAGAATAAGAAAGAAAATAAAAAATGAGAATATATACCCCATATCCTAACCTTCCAAATTCATCTCCTTGCGATCCGAAGCCATCTGTACATCTGCCTCATCAAATAAGACAATTGTAACTTGTACCGACTTAAGATCACCCGCAGTTACCTTATTATACGCCCAACCACCAGGAACCGTTACAAACAAACTCTTTGTTTGACCAGCTTTGATGATAATGGGGTCCCCATTTGCAAGTGGAACTTTCTTATCATAATCGTATCCTTCAACGATCATAGTAATATAACTTGGTTTAATTGTTCCTTGCGCGTTGTTGCGAAAACTCACTTCCAAAGTATTAATTCTACCCCACGTTTCAAACCACTCCTTTTTAACACCAGTAAGTGTCATCGCCATCGTTCCCGAAGGGTAAGCAGTAATAATTGTTTCCGGAACACTTGCCTCAGCAGGAGGAGCTACAGCAGGAGTTGTATTAACCGGTGCTGGGGTTGGATCAGCCGTTGGTGCTACCACCGCTGCTTGGAGTGGTGTAGAATTCCGAGACGATTCCGTACTATTTGATTGATTAACCTTCGCTACTGGCTCTTCTAAGTCGGAAGAACTCCCATCACTTCCAAAAAGTCTCTTAATAAAACTAACCTTTTCTAATTTAGCTGAATCATCCTCATCAGATCCAAGCTCGGTAGGTAACGTTGGATCTACACTCCATCGGCCAAGCATAAACACGCCCACAAAAAGAGCAGCAATAATAACCGCTTTGAGTAATTTCCCAAGATTAAATTTCAGTGTCACGTCCTTATTCATTAAACCCTCAGGTTTTTGATTATCCCATTGATGTTGTGTCATGTTAAATCACTAATAATACCAATCCTAGAATGATGAGAAGTAAACCTAGAAAAACACTCACAAATCCCCCTTGTTCACCACGCGACAATGTAGGAAAATCTCGGAGTTTTTCTGCAACAAAAGCAAAGAACTCATTAATACTATCATTAACTTCTGCTAAACCCATCTCATCACCTAACCTAAAGAACGAGAGTGGGGTATAAAAAGTTTTTGTAAATGGAAGAGATAATACAACCAAAAATGACCCACAAAGAAGATAGCTAAGAAAATTGCAATAAAAATCAAAGATTCAATACCAGATTCAAAACTGTTCACCCTTTCTTCTGAGCAGGTTCGTGAACTAATGGCTCACTACCTTCCTTCAGAACTTTCAGATTAACCTGTTGAATAGCTCGTGTAACAGCTTCGCCACATACTGTTCGTCTTTGAACAAGACCGGGCTGCTTTTTACCGTTACGATCATATCCATTAAAACCAACACCGCGACCAGTTAAAATTCGTTTACGAGGACTCTGAATACCTTTTCGCATTGGAAAACCAGCTTTATCGGATCCTCCCGTTACTTGAAATTCATAACCAGCAAGACCAATTTTATCTCCAGAAATAACATCCCCTAATTTTACTTTCATGAGAACTTCACCAGCATCGCCAGTAATTTTCTTTTGGTAGGACTTTCCATCCTTCGCACCCAATACAACAACTAAATCTGCCATGTTTAAATCTCCCAAGACTAAAGAGTTCTTCTGAACCCAGGCTCAAACGGCCGTCTCAGCAATATAAGATCATTTTTTAGAGTACTATAAAAAGCCTTCGGTGGGAAATAAGGCTTGTGGTGTATAACCTTACCGACTCCCTACTCCAACTTCAACCGTTTTGCTGGCTGTAAAATTGCCTGCGGGTTCCGCTTCCACTCATCCGATACATCTACATACAGCTCAAGTTCATTACCATCTGGATCTAAAACGTACAAACTATTCGTCACATGATGATCAGCAATACCTTGAATAGGTACACCTTTCGATTCACACTTACGAATTGCTGCTTTCAACTCCTCAAGGGTATTACCAACTTTGAATCCAATATGATAGAGACCAGGGCGAACTCCTCGCTTTTGTGACTCGCCACCAATTTCGATTAAAAGAAGCTCATGATGGGTTCGCCCTCCTGAAAATGCCATAAAACCAGGAATCTCACCAACAACCTCAAAACCAAGAACATCTCGGTAAAAAGTACCAACCTTCTCAAGACTCGTAACATATAAAACCACATGACCTAACTCTTTAATCTCCATGATCTCACCATAAATTAATAATTCAATTTTTTAATAGTATGTCAAGCTCGCGCTCAAGTTCATCACGTTGAACTTTCAACCTACCTAATTCTTGTTTTCGAAATTCATTAATCTGATTTCGACTTAAATCCCATTCCAATGGTCGTATTTTTTTCTCAAGGGCAATTATAGTACCCCTAATTACAGTAATACGTTCTTGGCTCATATTCCAACTCAACTCACTGATTATATAAACATTTGGCAGTAGGAAGATACAAAATCGACAATATTATTAATCTAAAAGCTAAAACCTAGCCAATGGATGAGAAAACCCTCATTATAATCTCTACGGTAACTATGATCATTGGTTTTACCATCCTTATTATTTTTGTTGAAGATTATACTCCCTCATCCGTTACCAAAATTGAAGAGATAGAGCCCACCCAAGCAACATTGCGTGGCATAATCACTGATATCCACCTCAGTGATAAAGCAATCTTTCTCAAAGTTAATGGTGAGCGTATCGAAGAAACAAGCGTAATCCTCTTTACCAAAGAAGACGTTTTTGTAAAAGTGGGTGATCATGTAGAAATTACAGGAACAGAAGAGATATATCAAGGGAAAAAAGAAATCATCGCTGAACAAATCATGCTTCGCTAAGATCCTCCTAAACCTTTTTAAATGAACCTCCATCACCCAGACGCTTTATGTCACTCGAAGAAATTGCGCTGCAAGAGCAAGACGAATCAAAACCAGAAAATGAACCAACAGGAGCAAGCCGCCTACGTAAAACCATGATCGATATCTCCGCAAGTTGCGTCTTTTACACACCCATCATGGCCCCCATAGAATACTTTTATGCAGGAAAAACCGGTGAAGAGGTGGCGTACTCTCGACTTGCAGGAATCGGATTTGCATTTCTTACCGCTCGCTACACCGCTCGCTTTGGTGATTGGTGGCAAAAAATTCACAACTACACAACAAGTTCTGCACTCAAGCAATTTATAACTGACACCTCAGGCACATTACTTCTCCATATTCCTCTTTATGGCACAGCCCTATACATCACTTCAAGATCATATTCCACCGGTGAAGCAGCCATGATAGCAAGCCTTCCCACTGTTATCGCAACCGCGTGGCCCTACCGCCGATTTTTACGCCATTGGAGAGAAATATGGCGAAAAACACACGCACCACAAAAACCAGTTAACAAATAGGGACATACATCATAGATGACGGGCTATCTTCCCGCAACTATTTCCACAACATCACGATGATGAAGCAAATGCTCTTTTCCAACAGTTCTTTTTGTACGAACATCCTTAGCACAAATAAAATTCTTGCCCAAATCCGTATGCAGCCTATAGGCAAAATCGAGTGCTGTACTTGCCGCAGGGAGCAAAAAACAATCAGGTAGACAATTCCCATCTTTATCTTCTAATTTCGTAACTCCACCAGGAAAAATTGCCATATACCCCAAAATATCAAAGACAGCCGTATCAAGAACCTGCTGAACTCCCGTCCCATTACCCTTTTGCAACACGTTAGAGCGAATAAATTCAAGCGCTGCAATCTGTCGAGGGTTCAACTTCTCAAGACCAATAATTGCAAAATCAGTGTCCCCAGGAACATAGGAGATCAGCCCCGCACGTGCTGCCTCTTTAAGCGCAAGCTCCGAATCCCCCGAACACGCAATAAAACGATAATGAGGAAACTCTTGTTTCAGGCGCTCAAAATTCTCACGAGCACCCGCTAAATCAATTTTATTGCATGCCATCACCATTGGTTTAGTTTTAGTACGCAATACTTGTGCCAACTTCATTAAATTTTCATCCGACCAGCCAATTGGTTTATGAGGATCAAGACTCAACTTCTCAACAGCCTCTTCCACCATCGCTTCTGTTACTCCAAGACCCGATAGTTGCTTTGCAAGTGCCATATGAATTGCAGCCTTCTCCTGAACAACAGTGCGCGCAAATTTCTCCCAGCCCCTCTTCAAGATACCAAGATACCACATATCAAGCTCAACTTCCAAAAAACGAACATCAGCAGCCGGATCATAACTACCCACATTGACCGGCTCACCTTTTTCATTGGTGGATCCTGCAACATCAATAACATGAACCAAAACATCTGCTTGGCGTAAATCATCTAAAAACTGGTTACCCATACCAAGACCCTCATGAGCTCCAGGAACAAGACCAGCCACATCAATAAGTTGAACGGGAACAAAACGCGTACCGTGAGTACAAAAACCCGTTCGGGGATGACACTGTTTACTAAAGTCTTTATCTGCACACTCTAATTTCACAAAACCAACACCAGAGTTAGGTTTTATAGTCGCAAAAGGATAATTTGCAATAAGAGCATCAGCTAACGTCGCCGACTTAAAAAACGTACTTTTCCCAACATTGGGTTTTCCAACTATACCAACTAGCATAGAAAAAGAAACTTAAGCCCTCTTTTTAAATTATTTGTTTCGTAATACGCAGTCTATAACAACTCAGCAAACCGCTTAATATCCTTATTTGCCACATGGGTATAAATCTGCATCGTCTGATAGACATAAAAACATTTCACCTAACATCCCCATTTAGCAACATTAACGAATTAATCTCGCCAAATAGTTGTTATGTTCAATTTTCGAATTACTATTTTGTAATATACGGGAGTTCCTAAAAAGAACGAAGATAATGTCACTTTTTCTTATTTAATCTCTTCTCTAGCTTTAATCTTTTCTCTTTCAAATCAGATGCGCGCTCACGATAATTTAACATTAATTTGTCGTAATCTTCACGTGGAATAGAATGACGTTTGAAATATTTCCGTTGCGTGTCTTTTTCCATTTCAAGAACATCGCTTTCTTCTGCTTTTGTTCTTCGCAAGCTTCCTTTCAGATGTGCCCAGTACCACAAAGGTTCAGTAACTAAGATTAGTAGTAAGAACCCCAACGCAAAAAAATACCAATAGCGAACAAAAACATGGTGATAAAACAATCGTGCTTTCAGTTCTCTAGGACCAATATTCTCTATTGTAACTGCTTTCGGATTAAGAGCAATAGAATTTCCATAAATATCAGCAGCACCAAAGCCAAACGATTTAAGATCCAAATCTCCAGTAGTAAGAACATATGAAGATTCATAAATCCCCGGTGATCTTTCCTGAAGAGTAACTGTTGTGTTCCCAACCATAAACAATGCTTCTGCATTCTCAACTTCTGTCCCGTCATCATACTGTAGCTCAACTTCAATCTCAATCCGTTCCCCTACATAATACGTTGTTCGTGTTGGTCTTACCAATGTAGCATCAATCTGTGCAGATCGGATAATAATGGGAACGCTATTCCCTCCTGCTCTGGTGATATTCTTAATTGTTTTTACCGCTTGTATCCTCAATGGCCACTTTCCTAACGCGTCAGTATACTCAATAACGTATTTTCCGCTATACATTCCTGGCTCAACTTCAGCAAGAGTGATTAGTTTTCCATCTCGATTTCGATAATGTACTTGCGCATTATCAACAGCCTCACCCTCTTCTTTAATTTCTACTGTGATAGGGATGGTTTCACCACGTAAAAACTCACTATTCTTTGATGGGCTAAGAAACATTACGGCATAAAATACAACTTCTTTCGGTGTTGAAATTTCAGGGGTGAATAGTATTTCTCCTTCATTGCCATCTTCATCTTGCATGGATATTTGAATGTTCCACTTTCCATCTGGCTCGGCAAAACTGATGAGGAAGCTCGTATCAATTCCTCCTTTGTTGGTTGTATTTAATGTAGTATTCAAAAGAACTTCACCTGCAGAAATAAGAACAGTTACAGGAACTCCTATAGCAGGAGTGCCGTCAAAATAAGATGCAACACCTTGAATATTAATACGCTCTCCTTTTTGATATGAATCATCTAACGACATATTAATGTGAATAGTTGGATCAATTGTTACTTGAATCCTCTCTTCATCATACGACGCACGTTCTCCTTTAACCGAAATTTCGTATGTTCCAGCTTCAATATCTTTGCCAAGTGTTATGTTCGCCCCATAAATATCACTGCCACGTTTTTCAAAATTACTTACTAAATCTATTTCTCCAAATAGATTTGATGTGGCACTTACTTTTAAATTTGAATTAGGATAACGCCCTTCAAAACCCTGCACAAGCAAGGGGAACGTTCCTCGTTTGAATGTCTGCCCTTCGCGAGGAGTTTCAAAAACTATTTTTACAGGAGTTGGACCACTTCCTCCACCATCACTAGTGGCGCTGTCGCTTGGAGCTTCTGAGGAAGGATTTGCATCAGGAGGAGGATTTTCATCAGGAGGGGGATTTGCATCAGGAGGAGTAGTTCCACCGTCTCCACCGCCTCCACCGCCTCCACCGCCAGGAGGGTCGTGTCCTGGTTTATGAGCCATTCCTGTAGGTGCGGCAAGAGGTTCAAAGAATATTAGTGAAGCCATACCAAAAATAACGATAACTAAAGATACAACCAGAAATATATTCAAAGAGGGCTTCTTTTTCCGGTTCATTTTCCAATCTCCGCGAATACTTCTTGTTCCGGATAGACAGTTATTCCCTTATCGTTAATTGACATAGCAACAATATTCTTCTGATGTTTTGCCCCCCTCATCTTCAACACTTCAATGGCATTTTCTCTCATATCACTATGCTTGATTGCATACAAAACAATTACCCCATCGGCAAGAAACTCTTCAACACCTTCCCTGGAAAATATTGTGGGTACCTGCTCAGTTTCAGAGATTAAAAACGTGGTAACATTGAGTGTTTCAAGATAACGGAACAATTGTTCAATAAAAACCCTATACCCTTCACCTTTCCTAGGAAACGCAGCGGCTATCGCTGTAATCGAATCGATAGCAATTCTATCCGGCTTGAACCCTTTTGGAATGATATCTATTACTTCATTAATATCAATCAACAACTCCCCTTTTGCTTTAGCTAACATTGCTTCCACGCTGGTGGTCAACGCAAATGGATCCTTGCGTACAATTCTCAGGGTTCCGTCTTTCTCCATTTTTTTCCAGTCCCATCCAAAATCATCCATGTGTTCCCTTAATCGTTGTTCAGATTCTTCAAAACTAAGATAGAGACATTTTTCACCTTTGGATGCAGCATCTGCAAGAGTCTGGAGGCAAAAAATAGTTTTTCCAGAACCAGCGCCGCCCGCAATAAGTAATGAGATGTTTTTGGGGATCCCTTTCTCAAAGAGGTCATCAAACCCAGGGATACCAGTAAGAAGATATTTTCTTCCTTTCTCTTTTAGAATGGTCTTTCCAGAAATTTTCTGAAGTGGTTTGCGCTGTTTTTTAATCTGCTGCGTAATGCCCTTCTTAATAGTAGCCATGGAAGAAGAGGAAGAAGCATCTTGTTTTGGAGAAGAGATTTTGCTTTCTTTAATATCTCTTTTAATATTTTCGTTCTCTAAATGCTTCTTGGTAGATTGTTTTATAGGTTTCTTTTCTTTTGCGCCGGAAATCTTGTTATTACTTTTCTGTTTAGGTTTTACTTTCTTCACACTAGAACTTTTGTTTTTATTTTTGTTATCTTTCTTTCTAATTTGCTCTAATTTGCTCTTGCTCTCTTTTTTTCCTTTCTTAGTAACCCCATCTTTTTTCATAGTATGTTCCTGATAGTAATTATTGCTTAAACCCTGATAACTTTGTCACAAAGTTGTGCAATCTCCAAACGTATTTCCTTTTCTGTTTCGGCATCCATAGAGATTATAATACCATTCGTGCTCTGATTGCGCATTTTTGTTAAGATTGAATGGATAAACCTTGCTAAAGTTTTTGATTCATTATGGATGAGCATGGAGGTAATAGAGTCAATAAAAACAAACTTCTTCCCTTTGATGCTTTTCATGGCCTCTCCAAGAGCTACCGCCATCTCTGTCAATGCTGTGGAATGCTGGACATGAACAACATTGTCTGGTGTTTTATCTTTTTTATCTTTACCACAAACCGAGCAGATTACAAAGAGTTTTTCCTTAGCAATGCCACTTTCTCTAAGCGATGAGATCAAACTAGAGCAGGGCTTGTTAGCAGAGAGGATAATGCCGGTATATCTCTTGCCAACTAATATCTTAAGAGCTTCCCGGCTGATTGACACAATTTTAGAAGATGTTGTTTCTAACATGACAACCCAATCTTCGGGAAGATTCTCTAATTCCTTCTTGAGCTTCGCAATGCCCATTAATTCACCTTCAGAGTTTTGTCAACTTTTAAAGCCACATCCTGGATAAATTTTTTTTGTGTAAGTCCTTGGGCAACATTAAATATCAGCCGAACGTCTTTTTCATTTTTCACTGTCCGCATTAGAAATTCTGAAAAACGTAATGTTTCAGAAAGAGGTTTGTATAAAGTGAGTGTTGTTAACGAATCAATGAAAATAAATCTCTTCCCTTTCAGCGTATCCAGAGAAGTATATACAGCTTTTACTAGTTCATCAACATTAATGTCTTTTGAGATAGAGATACACCTTTCATCTTTTTTCATTTTGACTTCACTTTTCTTTTTGTTCTCTTTCTCTTGCGTTAGCGCAGCAGCTACATCAATAAAAATGATCGTCTTTAAATCAACGCCATGTTTTTTCAATAAAGAAGAAATGCTAGAAAACGGACGATGAAAGCTCACATATACGCAGGAATACCCTGCTTTTTGCAGCACTTTAATCGTGTTATAATTCTGTTCAAAATAAGATTCCTCGGGGAGCTCTAACATTATTATTTTGCTTTCTTTTAGTGTAGAATGAAGAAGTTTTCCAATTACCATTTTCACACCTTTTTCTTAAATTTGTTTCCTATCTTAATGCCGGATTGTTCGGTAGTATACTGCCAAATATTTTTATCATGCGATGATCCTCTCAATTTTAACACATGAAGAAGTTTTTCCACCCTTTGCCCACGCTCTACATAGCGCAGCATGATAATACCGTCTACGATTGAACTTAAACGTAATTCGGTGGAAGCTCCGCCACCAAGAAGATTGCCAGAGCGAGATTCAAATACTGACTCGGAGAGATAGGTGAATACGCAGGTAATTCCAAACGACTTGCAAAATCCTGCGAACTGCAACAAAAACTCCCTCACTTGATTCTTATTTATAGCAGCACTTTCCAAGGAGGAGGTTGAATCAAAGACGATTCTTTTGAGCTTCATCTTTTTTGTAGTATTAACAATATCATAGAGAATCCTATCCGGATAAATATCTATCAAACCTGGGTTCAGGAATTTTAATATTCCTGATTTTTCATATTTTTCCAAGTCCAACCCATGCCCTGTTGCTGTCTTTTTTATCTGAGTAATGGACTCTTCCAGTGCAACATACAAACACGGCTCATTTTTTTTCAACCCAGCCATCAAAAAATGAATTCCAAAAGTTGTTTTTCCTGAGCCCGTGTTTCCGACAAGCATAACCATATGTCCTTGTGGATATCCACCACCGATAAGCTGGTTAAATTTAGGAACTCCAGAATCCAATCTAATCTTAAATTCAGTTGAGGCAACTTTCAAATCAATTGGAATTTTTGGATAAATTATCAGGCCGTCAGAATTGATGTCAAAGATAACTGCTCCGGTTCTAAACTCAATGCCGCGCATCTTAATTACTTGTAGCCGCCGAACCATCTGGTTTTCACCAGGAATATTTGTCAGACAGATGATACCATCGGAGATGTATTCTTCAACACCATATACTGAATAGCTACCCTCTTTTGGGATTTCACTTGTCAGGATAGTTGTACAACCAAGTGTTGCTAAGACTTTATTCAATTCAAAAATAAATGAACGCACTTTGTCACGGTCATTGATGATATAAAGAATCGCAGTAATAGAATCAATAACTAACCGCTGCACCTTATGTTTTTTGACGTGATCCTCAATAAATTTTAATGTTTTCTCCTGGTTAAATGTTTTGTGATCCAAGATATCGCGAATGTCAAGCACCAGTAACTTCTCATCTTCTACTGCTTTACGGTCAAAAAAACTCATCGTTTCCGCATTACGTAAGGTCATAAACAATGATTCCGTCATAGTGATATACATGCCATTCTCACCATTCTTTACCCCGTCAAAGAGCCATTGTAAACAAAGAATAGTTTTACCGGAACCTGAAGATCCGGCAAGAAGTAGTATGATATCTTTAGGCAGACCGCCATTAAGCATTTCGTCTAAACCGACAATCCCTGTTTTAACACGAGGAAGCATGTGTCTCTCCTGTAGCGATTTTTCAGGTAGAGTTTTAGAATGTTTTTTCTTTTGAGAAGTTTTAGAATGTGTTGTAGGATTTTTCAAATCTTTCATCAGTAACACCCCTTTATAACTAACTTAATTTCTATCTATTTATAAATATTTTTAATTTCTTCACTTGTTGATTTGAGATAATCTCTTGATTTTGTGCTGTTATAGCAACTGTTTGAAATGATAGTTTATGTCCGCTGGGACAACCACTTTAAACTCAACTTCTTGTGTTTCTCCACTTTTAATAAGAGCTGATAGTTCTTCTGATTTCATTTTACTTTAACCCCTAATAGTAACTTTAAGTAAGTTTAAGTAAAATTAGAGTAAATCCTGAACTAACGGAACTCCCCCTAACCTTTAGTACCATAACCTAAATAAACAAAAACCAAATAGTCCCCTCACATGTCGTTTGCCTTTGGACACATCCTTGGTGGATGGAGCTTTGGAAAAATCGCAGAACGAGTAAGAAAAACTCAATTTTCACACTACACCTGGTTCTTTATTATCTTCGGTGCGCTCCTGCCCGATGTTGATTTTCTCATTGATTGGGTCTTCAAAACCGACCTTCATCGTACATTTAGCCATAGTATCTTCTTTCTCATCGCAGCACCACTCACAACATTCATTCTCTTTCACATTCTGAACCATCCTGAAAAAAAGCAATTCGCCCTCGCACTAGCGATAGGAATTCTATCACATCTTACCCTCGATTTCTTCACAAACAGGGGCATCCCTCTACTCTGGCCAAGTCTACTCCACTTTTCCGTGTACAAAATCCATTATTTCGATCTCGCCACACCCTCGTTTCTGGATAATGACGCCGCACACCTTCGCACCAGTCTCAAATTAGCAGTTCTCGATATGGCCATTGGCACAGCATTCCTATTCTACTTATGGTGGAGAAAAAAAATTAAATTCTAGCGAAGAACCGATTATAACCCCCCCACCAAACCGTATGTGCATAGCATCATAAAGTCAAAACCCCATTTATTACAGAAGCGAGCTCGTCGCGAGGGGTTGCTCCATCCGGGAACGCAGAGCAATAGATAATATCATCAGGGGTTTTGAAGATGCTATGCACATACACCAAACCAAAAAGGATATAAAAGCAGATCCCCCTCTTCGCAAAAAGAGGTAGCAGATGATCCATTCTGAACAAGTAAAAACATTATTGTGGTCGGTTCTAGGTCTAGCTGGAATAATCACATTCTGGCGTGGAATTTGGGAAGGCGCATCCTACATCCCAATCATTGACTCCCTTTGGATAAGTCTATTTTTAGGCCTGATCATGATGGCAATTACAGCATTCATGTTCCAAAATCAGCCGCTACAAAGTTCAGAGAAAATAATTCGCTCTCTGCAAAACCATCCTCAAAAACAGGAATTTCATCTCAAATATAGAGACAACTTAATCAATAAAGAAGTAGCCATTCCTGCCCATCACATTAAAAAAGTTCAAAAAGGTTTTGTCACCATTGAAGATAAAGACACCGGAATGGATTACTTCTTGCCCATTGAACGTATCGTAGAAACAACCTTCCAAGGTAAAACGCATTGGAAGAAAGCCAAGAAAGCAGAGGAAGCAGCATGATAATGCGCGAACAAGACAAGCACTTTCTCTGGTCACTCTTTGGAGCCATCGGTCTGATCCTTTTCTGGCGCGGTGTCTGGGAGCTTCCCGCAGACCTTCACTTCAATGATTTACACTGGATCAGCCTTTTTATAGGTTTACTAATCCTCACCATCTCCGGACTTGTCTTTCGTGAGTTCGATCCTCTTGGTGGACTTGAAAAAACCTTAGGCAACACATTTCGCCATATTTACAATGCCCAAGATAAGGCAAACTATGTCATAATTTATCATCACCCCGGTTTAAAAAAGGATGTACATATCAACGGCGCTGCCTTGCGAAGTGTAGAACAAAACTACCTCATCTTTGAAGATGCTAAGAAAAAAGAATTCTTCGTGCCATTCGACCATATTACTGAAATTAATCATGACGGAAAAATGTATTGGCGATTCTAATGAAACACAACACTCAAACGACCAATCATCGGCAGCCAAAAAAGCGAATTCTCAGTAAAAAAGCAATCACTGCTATAATGGGAACGGTTCTGCTCATCACCTTTGCTGTTGCTATCGGCTCCGTCGTAATGAGCTTAGGTAGTGCTGAAGTGGAAGAGGAAGCAGAATGTGCCATAGATATCAACATGAAATTAGCGCAAATCAAAGGCGTTGATCAATTATGCTATAATCAAGCTAAAAACACAATTACATTTACCATCGAAAACGGCAAGAATATCAAAGTAGAAGGTCTCATTATTAATATCCTAGGTACTGAAAAAGCAGAAACCGCAGAATTAAATGAAGCGAAAATCACCAAAGCCGGAACCTATTTGGGAAAAGTACCGTACAACAAAGTACTTGCCGGAGATTTGCAACAGGTCAAAATTATCCCTAAAGTAACTCTCTATGATGAAGAACAAATTTGTACCGAAAAAGCACTTATCATTGAAGATTTTCCACTATGTCCCGGATCATCTGCCCCAGCTAAGACACAACCAAAAGCTCCTGCTGCGAAAAAACCAGCCACTTCTCCTGCAAAAAAAGCACCAGTGAAGATAACAAACTAAGCCCCAACGTGGTTGTCACTTCCAGGCATTCAGCGAGAAGATTGTAGATCCTCAATGAGCTTCTTAATTTCATCAATCGAACGGATTCCTTTAACAAACAGTCCTTGGGGATAAACACAAGCAACCCCGCCTTCTGCATTACAAAAACCAAGACACGAAGCCTTCGTACAATACACCTCGCCCGTCCACCCTTCACTTCGAACCCACTCTTTTAACGTATTTACATCCTCTACTTTGATACGCGGTCCACAACTCGGCTTCGTATTACCAGCAATTCCGCTGCGATCATTAACGCACACAAACACATGCAATTTTGGTTTAACCGGGATAAATTCCATTTGCTTTTAGTCCTTACTTCTGCTCGCTCAAAGCCCGCTCCAATGCCGGAAAAAGCACTTTAGCAACAGTATAAGGCTTGTAACAAAAAGCAACATAATCAACACCTGCAACAAGACTAAAGCGAGATTCTATTTCCCTTCGAGTCAATGTTGATGAAATAATAAGTGGTACATGGAGTCTCTGCAATTCATCATAACATTCACGAAAATTATCAATACCAAAAGGTTCAACAATCGCCGCATCATATCGCGTGGGCGGTAGAGGAGACGGAAAATGATCATAACAATCCAAAACATGATCTTCTAAGAGATCAGTCTCTGGAAAACCAAAACGCGCCGAGCCAATATCAACAAGTAAAATGTGTGCCATCTATTCTCAAGAAAAGATGCTATTTATAAGAATTACCCTCCATTTGTCACCCCAAACAAATATATACTCAAAAATATTCCTTGCATCATGAACGAGTTTTGGGAAAAAGTCGAACACGTTAACGGCAAGCTAATTCCTTATTGTATTGTTCTTCTCCTCATCATCATCATTGTTGAAGTATTTTTACACATTGAAAATCATCTTGTTCATCTCATCCTTAAAATTGTAGATTATATCATTATAACCATCTTCATTGTTGATTTAGTCTGTTTAGCAATAAAAGCTAAACATCAAGGGCATGGTGTAGGTTACTTTCTTAAAAAATACTGGCTGGACATTCTCGCTGTTTTTCCCTTCGTTCTCTTTTTAGAAGGCATCAGTCGTAGTTTTCGATTGTTCACTGCAACCGAAAGTGTCGTTTTAGGCCAAGGTATTGTTCACGAATCACTAGAACTAACCAAAGCTACATCACGAGCAGAAAAACTCGTTAAAGTGGGAAGAGGTTTGCGTATAGGCGCGCGCGTAGTACGTGTAATCACCAAAAGCAATAGTATTATTCGTTTTAAACGAAAACAAATCAAATTCCCATTCTAATAAACAGTCTTTTCAGAAACAAGCTACTAAGTTCATCTCCGCAGCAAATACACCAGGAAATGATTATGAAAACCGGAGATCGATAACCCGTTTTACTCTATCCGCAACATACGCAGAAGCAAAAACTCTCTTGGTGGCAATACCTAAATCACGAACCTCATACGGTACACGAGCAAACAATGTACCCTCTTTAACAAACGTATCTCGATTTCTTTTCTTAAATTCAGCTGCAAATTCAACCATTGTAATGGGAGGCCCCTCACGAATAAAATGAGGAGGAAGTTCCTTCTTCTTCACAACAAAGTACAACACAGCATGTGGTGCGACCCACTCCCATCCTTTACGATGAATCTCAAACGGTGAAAGACTAATCTCTATTTGCTCAAAGACTTTAAGTAACTTTGAACCAACAACATCTTTTTTACCTGCGAGCGGCTCAATGACCGCAAAAACCAAGTGATGTTTTGCACGCTTAGTCTCGGCCGATAATGAATCGAAATTTAACTGCTTTACAATAAAAAAATCCGAAGATGGCTTTTTAAGATAAGCTTTAGCACGTGCTTTAAAGAGACTAAATTTCTCTTTCCCCAGAGCCGCCGCCGCATTACGACTCTTATCCACCGGATCAATAACAATAAGTGGCGATTGCAATTTAGATTGGTTAAGCTCAAATAAAGCCATTTTTCGGGGATAATATTTCTCCACATCAATAATATGTGGTTCTTTCCAAGTGGTCGCCCCTTCTAGTAATTTTACAAAAGAGCCATAATGAACAACTACTATCTCCAGAACATAACCACTAAAACCAGCAATATACGACTCTGCACCATAAAGATCAGCAGCTTTAGCAAATTGTTTTGCAAGACGTATCTCATCCTTAAGATTTTTAGCTTTCACATTCACCCACGCACTATGAAGAGGTGATATATCGGTAATATTTTTAGCCTCAGCCGCTTTAGAAATCTTAAGGATTGGAACAACCTCAAATGTAATGGATTCTACTGCAAGTTGAAAATAATCTCGGCTTCCATGCAACCTTGTAATAACAGCCTTCGGAAACGCTTTTTTAAGCACAGGCTCAAGTAAATCAGAAAGTTGAGCTGACTTCTCTGCATACTTCTTGTAATCATAAATCACAAAAATATCCGCATCATGCGTAGGATTCAACCACGTATCCTTCGCACCACTTCCCCCCAAAATAACCTGAGCATCATGTAACTTCGTTTGCAGGGTTGAAATAAAAGCCTGTACAGTACCTAAGAACACTTTTTTTTGAGTATCCGTAGGCTTAATTACTGCTAGTACCGACTCCATAATTCCCTCTAAATCAGCATTGTTTTATATATATACCGAAGGCAATATCCAAAGCAACACCGAAGGCAAGTTATTTCCGCATCGCAACCCTAGCCTTCATATCGGCAAGGTATTAGGCAATAGTACTAATTAAAGTGAATTTTGCCTCCATTTTATCAATTATAAAAAGTTCACTATAAATTCAAATATGGAGTATCCTTAGAGTATATTGGCGTAGACACACACCAGCACAATGTCGACCACAAAAACGCATTTCCTCGTGCTTAACCTAGTGTCCCGCGTTACGATATCTATTTAAAGAAGGTATTCCTTGAGCCTGCTATGCCTGTTTTGAGATCAAAAATAAACTGTTACAAGTGTAAAAGACCTGTTGATCGATCGCAGACTCTCTTCTTAGGTACCGTAGGAGAGGAGCGACGTTATGAATGCTTTACATGCTACAAACAAAAAGGAAAAGAGCGAGTTGAAGACCCCATGAGTGAAAAAATTAATCTTTATTGTGAACGATGCAATTACAAATTTAAATCACGAACATCTCTTTGTCCGTACTGCAGCAAAAGTGACAAAGTTGTCTCCGGTGATGTATCAATGCGTGACCTCATTTAGAAATTGAAAGTATCCTAGAAACGAACATTTATCTACTTTCATTTCTATAAAAGAATCTATGAACTACTCTTTTAAATTTTATATGGGTATCATCTTTATAATACTAAGCCTCCTCATAGGTAAAATTACCACTCTCAGTTTTTTCTTTCACTTAAACGATCCATTAATTCGTAACCTTTCGATTGTAATCTATATTCTCAGTTGGCCCTTACTCATCGTTGGTGCAATTTGGGTAGGACGCGAATACGCAAATTCCATCAAAAAATATGCCAGCTACCGGTTTTACGGCCAAACGATAAAGAAAGGAACCCAGCACGCCATCCACAAAACCAAGCAAATACACAATCAAGTTCGTGAGCAGGTTAAAACAAGGATAGAGCGGGTTAAGAAGAACCGTGACC
>CAYIEX010000003.1:0-31018 GCA_964362485.1 uncultured Methanosarcinales archaeon
ACGCCCATTATGTAATGGTTTTTTCCACCAATTGGACCAGACTGGCAGTGGGTTCTTTATGCTTGGAAATCATAGATTCCGAAACGGCAGGGTGATGGCTGATGAATAATCTTCAATTCACCCGAGAAGAAGAATTCCGTGCAGTAAACGCCGTACGTGAGTTATATGCCTCTTTAATTGAAAAATCAGCGGGTTCAATAGGTCCACTCCATGGTAAAACTATGTTTCCGAAAACAGTACCTCTTACTAACAACATCCACGCGTCATCCCCCATCCTCTACGTGGCTGCAAAAAACAGAATAGAACAAATTACTCCTTCTTTTTCCTCTGCCAATTCAACAGTCTCAACGCTCAGAGTGCCCCCTCACCGTTATCTGGGACTGCATTCATTTCGAATTGAAGGGGTTCCGTATCTCGCCGCTGGATACAGTTCTGGGATAATTATTGTAAATACGCAAGATCAAGCTGAACGCCAACATCTAGTCTTTGATCGAAACAATACCTCAAAGTTTAATTCCATTGGTCACACTGGTAAAACATTGGAAGATACAATCCTGTGGGGCGTGCACAGTGATTTTGGGGTACTACGTCTACCCCTACCAGATCTTTTGTCTAATAATATCAACAGTCATGACTACTTAATCTCACTTGGAACCTCCCCCTCTAACGTCCAACCATTACGGATATGTGTCTCTCAGGACCGAGTCTTTGCAAGCACCGGGTCAACAGTGTATCAGTATAACCCTTCACACCAGAAATTTGACTTTTATAGCGATCTAGCAGCTAATACTATTAGCGCTATTTGTGTTCAAGATACCACGCCCTATGCTGGTACAACCTCGGGCAAAATTTATCGCGATGGTACTTTATGGTATAACGTCGGCAATCCTACTTCGGCAATTGGAAAAATTATTGCACTGCCCGATCAAAGCATTCTGTTTACTACCCTCACTCGCAATTTATCCGGTCCGTTACAATGGACTGATGGTCAAAAAGCCATTGTTGTATCGTCTCCATTAAGCCAAGTCCATGACATGGTACAATCCAGTAATCATATTTTCACCGTTGAGAACCGCATAATCCGATCAGCAATGATCGAAAGTAAATCAATTGCAGAATGGAACTGGGCCGCCCAGGAATATGATTCGATCAAGAATGGAATCTCAATTACAGTGGAGGAATAAATTATGGCTACTCAAAAAAATACAAAAATTTCAGACGAGAAAAATCCGACATTTAACTATGTTTCTGGTTCAAATCAATATAACTTCGCAGCAGAGCCTATTGGAAGAGGTAGTCTTGGTGTAGTCTACCGAGTAACCGACTCTTCCGGTGAAACCTACGCTCTCAAATTGTTGAATGATCCTGAAAATGCAGCACTATTTGAAAAAAATAATGATGCGCTCCTTGTAGATAATCAGCCCCATTTTATTACGGTTATCTCCAAGGGTGAAGTAGAAGTTGGTTCACAGAAAAGTCCAGCATTACTCATGAAATATGGTGGCTATGATTTGGCATATGTGCTGGATTATCTGGATAAAAATAGCGCGGACATTGATCCCATCATCCGTGAAGCCTTTGCGTACCGGACTATGCTCACCGTTCTCCACGCGCTGCACAACTTGCATGAAAAAAATAAAACTCATGGCGATCTCTATCCTCGAAATATCCTCACGGGCTTGGATTTAAGTAAGACCTTTGATGATACTAAATTATTGACAAGTGAAATAGTCCTTTGCGATAGAATTGGTGTACAAGGGGGACTCCAACCCGAATTCGCATCCCTTGTCCATGCAAGTCTTGCTGGTAAAAACTATCTCCAGTATTTGTACCCTGCTGCTGACCCATTTGATAGTGATATGATTAAAGCCACCGCGCTGTGTAAAGATTTATTGCATCCCTATCTTTCCTCCAGCATCGATGCAAATAGCCTCAAAGCTATGAATCCTGATGTATTTGGCGAAGTAATATTTGGCTTTTATGCGCTTGATAAACAGAAGTATCGTCGGGTTCCACCCACCGCACAGGAATTTATCACCAAAGTTGAGAGTTTTATCAACCAGACCGAATATTTTTATACAACTACGATGGAACGTAATGGGTTTACCGTTCCATTAGTACTTCGACCTCTCGACATGTTCTGGCGTATGCACAATAATCTCACTCCAGTTACACGTGAAGAATTTCTAGGATTACAAAAAGCCAGTAATTATTCACTGGAAAAAATTATCTGTAAAGGTCAAAAGCTTAATGATAATGAGAAAGCTGCAATCAACAAGGTGTACGCCACTCTTGTAGAGAGGGGGGTAGACCAATTAATAACGAGTATAAACCATAAAATTGCCAGTAAGAAACCAATAACTGAAACATTAACTAAAATAGTAAAAAGCATCGCTGATAATAACGATAATGTTGCTACTGTTGACAAAAATTTGGCTGCCATTGAGATTAGTTATAATACCATTCATCAGAAACTATCTACCCAACGTGATCGAAGCTTATTACAAAAATTGGACGAGCTGTTAACAGAGCAAGAAACAATCCAGCACAATAAGAGCGTTTATCTTGAGCATATCGCACAGCAGGAAAAAATGCAAAAACAACGGCAAGAAGAAATCAAAAAGTATGACCAAAATGGTGAACTCACCGTTTTGAAATATGTCAGAGAGAATTGTCTCGACCCAATCGTTGATTCAACGAGTAGAGATAAAATAGTAACCAAAATTAATATGGTCTTGGGTTAAAAGACTCCTCTACGAAGAGGTTTCATAACTAACACCACATCATTAGCCGCAACATAGACAAAACGTGATACGATATCCAATGGAAAAAAACCTACTACAGCAGCGACGACAGGATCTTGCTATTGAGGTCCGCAGCAGTCAAAGAACTAACACTCTGCTACAGGAGTTAGACATGTATCGCAAAGAATATAAAAATGCGACGGGTGGCGTAGATTTAGGGATGGAGTATTGTTTCACTAGTATCTATTTAGAAACTATTGTACTCAATCCTCAACAAATAAACTATAAGCGGTTGTACTGGGGTTTACAAAATCTAGAGAGCATCCGCGGAGCCATCCCCAATACCGTCATCTACCCCTCGGTGGATGCGCAATTAGCGGTAAGTTCAGAACAGTACTGCACCAAACTAGCGCAGTTTATTTTGGGAGAAAATGAAAAAAAACAACCCAACCAGGCTCCACGTGTAATAATTCCTGCGCGAGAACAATTAATCATCAGCGAATATGCTGCACAAGGAAATCCCATTGCATTACTCTGGTCAGCATTGTTTTCTTATACAGACTCTATTGCCACAATCTCCGATGGCAAACGGGATGACTTTTCCACCGCTGCGAAATGTATCAGAAAATACTTAAAAATTGGAAAAGAACCGATCCCCGATTGTTATTATCTCCCGCTGATTTTAAATTCTTTTAATAACACAACACAACAGAACTGGGACGCAGAGATAACACCTCTGGAAGGGTCTCCCATTCCAGGTTGGCAGTGGGTGGGGGATAGTGTTCTAGCTATGCTCCATTATGAGAGAGAAAGTCACGTCCTTGCTGCACAACATCTAGAGCGATCAATTGAGCACATTGATGAAATGTTAAATGCCAGCCCGCTATCACAGCAGGCCAACGTGCAGATATTAAAACAAGGCTTGCAGACAGCATTGGTTAGAATCAATAAGGAAGTTGGCCGAGTAGCACAACAAGGTAGGAGCGGACTCAGCCTGGAAGAAGATAACAACACTGCCGACAAGGCATATAGTGATGTTCTCAAAATAAACTCGGATGACCTTGAGGCTA
This sequence comes from uncultured Methanosarcinales archaeon, assembly GCA_964362485.1. GTDB lineage: Archaea > Nanobdellota > Nanobdellia > Woesearchaeales > GW2011-AR9 > CAMAVK01. The sequence goes on from CAYIEX010000003.1 coordinate 3,815, forward strand.
GACTCTATCTGGCACGTCGCGCTTTTAGCGAGAAAGATTGGGCTGGTGCCTATGATCAATTTCATCATGTCACCCAATTACCGCGGGGTTCTGAATCGTTAGGCAAAAATCAGTATGTCTCAGCGTATACCTTTGCCTGGCATATGGCGAATAAATCACAGCCAACAGAATCCATGGAACCTAAAATACAACTTCTCGTTCAGCAGTACCCACAACAAAAATACGTTCCTCGTCTTATCCTGAAAATTCATCAAGCAACAGTGCGGGGCGAAAATCTAAGCGATCCCACCCATCGTGTTAATTATTTCGGCTATGATCCCTTACACCTATCACTTCTTGAAAAAGGTAGTGATTCAGAATCAAGATTCTTGCTCAACTCACTGCAAAATGAGATAAGAGCCTACGCGGGATTGGATAGTAATGGAAGCAGCCATTCCAAGTGGGGATCAATCATAGCTTCCCTAATTTCACCCTTTCGAAGGAAGAGAACCCCGAAACTCCAACCATGATATCCAACACCAAAAATGAACTCCCTATTAAAAAAATGGTATCCGAAAAAACTATAACGACCCACAATCCAAAATGACAACCTACATCGTACTTGGCGCAGAAGGAAAATTGCAACAAAAACCATCATCTCGCGAAATAGAAGGTCCAACCATCATAACAAATGAAAAGGGATCCACTAAAGGACTCTATTACATCTCTTGGATTGATACCAATACGACTCATGGGTTCAATGAACTCAGCTCGCCAACACTCACCACAATACTGGATGAAAATCTTTCTAATGGAGTGCGGGCACTAGAGAGAACTCCTCGTTCAATTATAGCAACAAAGAAAGGATTGTATGTCCTTTCTCGTGGTGGTATTGCAATGGTAAACCCTGATCCATCCCAAAACAAAACGGGATTTAATGTAGCCGAAAATTATACGGAAGATTGCTTTGTGCAGGCCGTAAAGAACGTTGAATCCAATCAAGATGGCCGCGCAATGTTTGTATGCTCAAATAAAGATATGCGAGGTTCCATGGTTGAGCATAACGGTGATCTTTTTATCACTATGTGGCTGCCCAACAAACAGGAGTGGTCCAAAGCATTTCAAGAAAATCCCAGTTTCAAAAAACTTGGCACGGGAGGTTATCTCTTTGTTGCGCCACAAGGTGATCTTAACTCTTTATCATGGATTGATACTGTAAAAGTTACTGGTGGTGCTTGTACGAATGACACACATCTATTTGCTCCGGTTGGATTAGTGGCTTACGAATTGCAAGGGCAGAGAACAAAGTACCAGGTCTTGAGCACCAAAGTAAACAAGTATGAAATTCTCTCCATGTCTGCAACAGGGAACAACCTACTACTCACCGATGTGAGGGGGGGATATGCGCTCTACACTAACAATGATCACATTCGTTTTGATCCGGGCACAGGATATCTTAAGTCAGACCACTCTTCCCGTCAGCTGATCCTACCGACAGAGTCAACTGCCTGTGCAATTGGGCAATATGGCGGGAAAACGTATGCTATATTCGGACTAGATGATGGTAAAATTAGAATTTATAGAATAGAAAACAGTAAACCTGTCTACGAGAAAACGATACGTCTTCTCTCGCTTGATCGCATCGTGCATGAAACCGATAAAGATGATCATATCACCGGCCTAAAATTACTCGGTGACTCCGTTCATCTCACTCTTAGGAATATGTATCTACGGTGGAACCTTGGAAAATTACTTCAACTTGATGAATCAAAACGTATCTCATCCAAAGACGATACCGAAGACAATACAAATTACCTCAAAGTAATGAAAGAGACCTACGAGCTAAGTTCGATTATCCGTGTTCCACATCGGATTACCGACTTTGAAATATGGAGTTGATACTATGAAGCAATACTGCCTTGAAATTCCTGGCCGCAAACACAATTGTTGTGAGGATTCACTATTTGTTCGGCAATTCGAAGACCAAAATGGGCAAACCATTGGGGTATATGTAATTGGTGATGGTTTAAGTGGCTTTGATGGACTCCAAGCCAGTCATCTTGCTGTTAAAGCGGTGGGTGAAGGAATTGTCCAAGGTATACTAAACCAAAGCTATAGCGTAGCATCGCAAATTATTCACGACACTATTGCCGCTGTGAACAACGGTCTTTCTCGCCTAACCAGAGAAACGAAGACTACTCTGGATGTAGTTGTTGCAACTCAAGCAAGTTATCCCTGCATTGCTCACCTTGGTGACGGACGGATCTACGCCTTAAACGATAACGGGATAGAGCAGCAAACTAAGGATGAAAATGATGGGTCATTTGGTCCATCCAATTATCTTGGTGTACAAAGCATTTATGGCAAGAAAATAGAAGACAGAATTAACCTTCGGGAATGTTCACGTATGCCTAAAGCGTTGTTTATGACGACCGATGGTCTTCGCTCCCGTGTTTCCAATGCATTTTTGGAATATACCATCCATAAAAATATCAATAATCCACAAGAGATCCTCGACATCTTGGCGCAACAAGTGTATGTTCCAAGCGATCTAATTCGAAAGTTTGATCCTGCTAAGATCAACGAACTCGCAAAGATGGTAGATGGATCAGCCCAAAACGACACGCTAGGATCCAGCGATAAAATAGAAACAATCATTCAGACGTATAAATTCCACCTAAGCGGTCCGCTTGTAGAGGCGATTGATCGCCTTCTTCCGTTTGATGATGTTGCGATGATTTATATTGACTTAGAAGATCACGTTCCAAAACAATTACGTGACTTACATTTCCTTCGCCAGAATCAATCATCACTGGAAAAAATAAACAGTGATTCCAACCTGTTAAATCGAGATCTTGGAGCCAATGTTAGAGGACTTCAACATTCCCTAGATGAACAAAAAGCACAGGTGCAAACCTTATCAGATCAGAATAGATCTTTAACAGAAGTGGTACAGAGATATGTAACTCTGGATAGCGAACGCAGTGAGGCAATTAGTCAGCTACAAATAAAAATTGATCATTGTGATGGCGAGAAAAATAGATTTCTTGTCTCTTTAGCAAGATATGGATCTGTAATCACAAATTTTATGGGTATCACAAACAATCAAAAGTATAAAAGTCGACGGCCAACATCTGCATCAAGTGTAAGCGACATCAATTCGAGCGACATTAAATCCGATGAATCCCCCGAGAAATAATATTTAAAAAAATATCTATGATCTATCATGACAACCAAAACACCTACGATTGATGAACTATTAACAGAGCTTCAAAACTCATTGCAGACCACACTTGACAATCTTGCTCGAGACCGTGATTACTTTGAGCAACAGTGGGAACAATCCCATCAACAGTACGAAAATTTAATTCGGGTCAACCGAGGACTGCAAGATGAACTTGATAAGGCAAATGTTACAGCCAATAATTACAATCAGTGTCAACAACAATGCACCAGCATTCAACAGCAATACTCTGAACTAGAGAATTCATTACGTGAAAAAGAAAATGACATTGTTTCATTAACGACAGATAAAGATGATTACTATGCCAAATGGAAAAAATCGCAAACTGAATTTTCTATTCAGGTAGGGAGCCTAGGAGGGCTTTCTGACAAAGTAACAGAACTTCAAAATAAACTTGTTCAATCTGAGCGTAACGCCACCAGCCAATATTCGGATCTGGAGAAACAATTTGAAGAACTTCAAGAAAAATACTCTATACTTGAAAACAAAAGTATTGAAGAGAAAAAACCCCCGAGCACTCTTGACCATGCTGAGGAGATACCAAAAGATCATCAATCTAATCCTATTGTAAATAGTCCGTCCATACCAACCTATTCTCGGGGAAAATTAGCATTCATCACAAGTATCGCAACTGGATTGACATTAATGGGGGTTTTGTACATAGGATCTCAATTCTCTGCTTCTGATTTAATGAACATAACAACACACTCTGGTACCATTACCAAGACCAACCCCTATTCTTTGGACACTCCCGACTCATCGAGTCCTATCAACCCACCATCTCCCAGTAATTCTTCAAACCAGAGCGGTAATAGTTTGGATGCAAAAATTGATCAGGCCGATAAAATACTCTCATCACCATTGGTCGATCTCCTTGTTCGAGAGGCTCCACGCTTTATCGAATATGCAAAAAAGGAATCAGCGAAAAAATATCTGTTATTAATGACCATGCCAGCGCCATCACTAATCCTGCAATCCCTATTACCAACAATAGGATCAATATTCGAAAAAGATAGTTCCCTTTATGATACGAGATTGCCTCCCAAAATGGCAGCTCAGCCTCCTGTACCCCCTAAAAATAAACCAACACAACCAAAGAGAAAAGTACAGCAAGAAAAGGCTCATTCCCCCATCGCCTGTGGGAGCATCCATGTTAAGGATAGTTTTCATTGGCCGAATGGATGGTCTTCATATTCTTGTTTAGATCCAAAGCACTTCTCTGAACCTCACCCCTGTATTAGTGGTAACAAATATGCGCCACACACCGAGTACTTTACGGATTCAGAAATCACCTATCACCCATGTCCTGGCATCTTGAAGTGCTGTCCACCAGTTCCACCACAAGAGCAAGACAATCGTCCTCGAGAAACCAAAGTCAATGACACCCATATTCAACCAACCAATACAGTGGGAGTTCCAAATGTACCACACTCTCCTGCGTTAGAGAATAATAACAACGGGACAGGATCAACTGTATCTCCTGCTGCTGTTCCAAAAAGTAGTCCGGAAAGTGGTCTAGAAGGTGGTTCAGGAAGAGGTTCAGAGGGTGGTGAAAAATAACGATGGTGGCTTGCAAAATCCCTACCAGGTCCGTCGCATTTATTCAAATGATTCAAAAGCCGATTCGAAGACGCATCCCAAAATCAATACGGCCATCGATTTCAAAATCAGCTCAAAGATCATCCCTAATCAAAATACCAATGTATGCCAACGGGCAGAATTACTCGTACAAATTATCCTGTCCGTTGTGTATACAAAGGGCAGAAATTGTGTTCGAAAATTTCAGTCATTTGGTATATCCAAAGACCAAAGCAAGTTCAGTACATAAATCAAAAATGATGACCCTAATGGAGAATACAAGATGGTAAAAATATTTCGTGGTGTAGAAAGCCGAAATATCAAAGTTATTGAATCGCTGGATACAAACTTAATAGGGGAAGGTACGTTAAGTAGTCGGTATCTTATTAATATTGAAGGGGCTAATTATTTTGCCAAGGTGTTTCGCCCCGGTGAAAATTCTTTTGGCCGCTCGTCACGAGAAATGATTAAAAATGAAATAGCTGTTTTAGATTACATCTATTCTAATTCAGCCAGTGCGCCCGCGCAAGATCTCCTTCGATATAGAGGATATGCAGAAGTAGGTGATGTGACTACTCTTCTCTTTGAAGATCAAGTAACATGGCGCAGCGGTGCTACCCTTGAAAAAAGATTAAATGTGCAATCTGAGCGTATTAAAACTCAAGAAGAAGTTCCAACCACAGAAGAAGTTCTAAATCTGAAACGAAGTGTTGAAGCAACCAATTATCAATCCTATGAGGTTGGCGATGTAATAGATATTGTACGTCAGATTGCCGACCAAATTGGGCAGTACCACTCTCTGCGTGGAGACAAATGTGCTGGTATCATTCACATGGATATTACGCCAAAAAACATTATCATCGTTGATGACATTGATACCAGGAAGAAAAAAGCCATCGTTATCGACTTTGGCATTGCACGTGAAAATGGGGAAGCAATAGATCATTTATTCAATAAATCATCACTCAGTGATGGGAGGGGAGGCGATTATTATCTCTCTCAAAAAGGGATCTTTAACCTAGTTTACTCCTCAATTGATTCCCGACAACAATCGACTGCCAATCCCAGCCTGGATACCTATAATATTGTCAATGTTTTATGCTTAATGCTCACCGGAAGACTCATTGAATATTGGGAAACCGAAGCAAAAAAAACATGTGACCCTCTATTTGACGACAATCTATTTGATGATGATCCAGAAATTATAACGGAAATGATGAATGGAGAAATCGCAGATGTTATAGAAAAACGCTGTAAATCCCTGAATTTAGCCAGTGAGGTCAAGCTAACCTTAATAAATGAATTATCGCGAATCATAACGTATGGTCGTAAAGCCAATCAGAACCAACAGACAACAGACCAAAAAGGAACAATCAGTACCAGTTCCGTAAGAGCAGACTACAGCACCTGCGCTGAGCTCATAGAGGAGTTAGATGCGTTGGGAATCAAACCAATTCTCAAAGAACCGATTACTATCTCTCTTCCACTAGATATTCCACCAGTCTTCAGAAATTACAAATTATCTGCCCCTCTCGGTTTAGCGCAGAGTCTTGAACCTGAATGGACAAGGCTGGCAAGAAAAGCATTATCATTTGAGGATGACTCAAACATTCCACTTGGGCCTGATTTCAAACCACTCGAAGAAGCAATCAGTAGATCCATCAGCTTCCACCATGCCGCACCCACTTTTACCACAGAAATGCAGAAAGATAATCCTACTTCATGGAAACGCAGGTTTAAGTATGGTGGAATTGCAGTAGGATCATTATGTGCTACACTGTTAGGAGGATATCTAGGATATCTGCTTACTTCCCCTCAAGACGTGCACACTACCAGAAAAACCATTCTAAAGACCATTGAAAAACAGCAAACCACTTTTGCAGGCACACCGTATGAGGACATTCAGGCAAAACCCACTCAAACAAGACCCATCCAGACAAATGACGTCCCAGTAAATCCCAAGAATATACCATCTACATCGTCGTGGATAGATCTTTCCTCCTCAACTGAAAATTCAGGATTCATGCAAAACATAACAACGGCAATAAAACAAGAAAATCTCGATGACGTAGTGCGCCACACACAATATTTCTGTGCAACTGGAAGTCTATATAGCGGGAGTCTACTTCAACCAAATGATCCAAACAACTGGGGTCGTGTCTTTGATACTCTTAGCTGGGACGTAGACAAAACACATTCTCGTTATGCTGACTTGCGCGCGCACTACATTCACATGATGAAATCGCGGGGTACAAAGATAATTGACTGTAGACCTGAACCAGTTCCAAACGTTACTAATACTTCTGGTATCACTCAACCTTCTGTAGTTCCTGCTATTGAACAAAATCAACAATATTCAATAACTAAACCCGAGTAAATTTTAATTAAACGTTTTTATACCTCAATTTTATACTTAAAACTTATACCTTGTCATGCTCTACTCATTCCTAGCATCAACAAAAATAGCCAACTGATGTCTTATGCCTTAGTTTTTCTCGTCAGCACCAGTTTATCATAAATATCTTTATCAAAATCATTAAGTGCATCTCGTTTTAGCGGAGGAAAAGATCGCTCTCTTTGTTGAATAGAAGACAACTGAAGAGTATTCCCATCATATCCTGCGATAATTTGACATAGGGTTCGTAAATTAGGATCAGAAACAGTATTCATCGATTGGAAGGCAATCATCATCGTGTGCTCACTCGAATCAATGCTTAAATGCTGATACGGTAATCCTAATTCCTGCACTTTTCTTTGATGCACATCTTGTCCGTTTAATCCTAATCCCTCTTGAACCGATTCGATTTTTCCCATGACCTGTTTATCGCTGGGTACGGGTCTATACTCGTCAGCATTCAAAGTAGCACAAGTCAGTTGAACTTTAACACTCTCATTCGTTTGCTTCGCAGTAGATTCCTGACATCCCTCGGTAACTGTTCCTATATTGTCAGAAACTTTTCTCGCATTAACTTCAACTCTTGGTGAGGAATGTATGCAAGCCATTGCCTGAAGACGGCGGTATTTGTCGGAAATCCCCTTAATTCTCGCTATAATGGGCAAGTTCAATTCTGATGCAACGTGCCACAACTCATCAAGTCTTATCACACGTTCTGAATAATCGGTCGCGTCCTTGCCCGCATAGATTTTAGTCAGTTCACCTTCAAATTCCTGCACTTCCTCCCCCATAACCTTGTTTAAACGTGTAATTCTTTGTTGGGTAACACTCTCTACCCTCACTCGCAAGGCGCAATATGATGAAATCAATGGTTTCAGAAGTGACAGTGTATCAAAAGGTGATAGTGGTATCGCAGCCGGGACAGAAAAATATTGTATCTCTGCTTTATCAACTGTGATGGAACGCTCCATTACATGTTGGCCAAACTCTTGGAGAGTATCGTTTCCCCTCTCAATGCTCTCTTTTCGTGACAAGTACGCACCACTTTGTTCACAAGCAACTGACAGATCCTGTGCGTACCGGTGAAAAAACGGAATCGATAAATCCAGAAATTGACGCTCTGTTGTGGACAGTGAATTTTTATACTTTTCACGAATCCGCCGTTGAGTGAGGGAACTTTGTGTTATTATTGTCTTCGTCTCTAGGTGCAATTCCTCGAGTGCAGCGCTAGTATTAGCGTTTGTCCCACGCTCCATAAGATTATTCTTAACATCATCTAAATAGAGCAGAGTGCCAAGATCAGCATACATTTGCCTCACAGGTGTGCGTTTAGTTAATAACGATGAGTCAAAATTTTCGATGGCAGAGTAGGAACCACATAACGAAACAATTCGGAAGAATTCTTCTTCTTGTTGCGACGGGCCTACAGAAACACAGCGTTCAATGGATTGTTCGATCAGTGGACCTTGTTGAACAATCTGATTATATCTTTGTTGAACAGTGTCACATAACAACTCCAGCGCCGTCGATGCTTTCAAATAGGATTCTCGCTGAAATTGAGTCGAGTTTGTCTGCAAAATACTCTGGGCAGCACTATGTAATAATGCAAATTTTTTCACGTCTGCCTGAACCGCAGCAAATTGTTCCGACGAATGATCCTCTTTAAGCAGTATCTGCTGGTACCTCTCTTTTTGCGCACAAAGTTGCTCAAAAACAGCCTTACATTTTGCCCACATAACATATGAATTCATTCGCCAACCTCTTTTGGAATTGTACCTTCGGTACAACCTTCGGAACAACCTTCGGAACCGTCTTCGGCATGGTTATCCCCTTGAAGATTATTCGCAAACTTTTGTTTTGAAAACCATTCCTCGCGCTGCGCAGGATAAAATTCTCGCATCCTCGCATCGGCTGCAGCTATCGCCTCATCCTTATTGAACACAAATTGTGGAAGTTGACTTGTTGAATGAATCCGCGTGTCAACACGAAGTAAACCTTGATCCGCCAGTCGCTCTAAAGATTCATCAAGCCTCTTACGGATAATCGCGGATGACCCAAATGTGGTATAAAAATCATCTTTAAATTCTTGTACTGGGCGATCTTGAGTATTCAGTGATAATACTGCTCTATCAAGTACATCCAGCCCATAGATAGTATTAACAATTGCCTCTCCTACAAGTGGGAGAACCTGCGCATTTTCGTGGTAATGTGAAAAAATAATTCCAGAATTAACCCTGCCTTTACATCCTTGCTCAACTCCTCTCTTGCCTTCTATCCCCGCTCCCACACTAGTCTCAAAAGTGTTCTCTCTGTAAAACCGTGTCGCTCCCTGGATCACAAAATCAAAATATTTAATGCAGGACCTAATCCTAAGGGTATTAGATATGGTAGTAGGTAGATTTGCCGTAATGTATTCTAAATAAGGGTTAAGAATCGTCCTCTTCGATGCAATACAGCACGCTAGGTGATGGGTAAATCCTTCTTTGTCAAATTGTTCTTCCTCATTGTTATGTGTGGGAGCAAGAAAAGTCGACCGTGCATATTCTTTGAGTATATCCTTACTCTGTTTTGTGGATATATCAGTATGAAGAACTAAAAAACGCCGTAGAAATTCTTCATCTTGTTTCTTGTGGTGACGGTTTGTGATTGCAAACGAATATAAAATTGATTTCTTGTCAATGCGCAAGGTGTCCACTGACCGCCTATCCGCACTCGTCCTTGTATGTGTGCTTGCCTGCCCTTCTGCAAGATTTTTAATTATTTCTTCTATCTCTGGAGTGAAGACCTTTTGGAGCTCGGGAATTACTATAAACGATGCTTGCTGTAATGCTGGATTAGTATACAGTGACCCCGTCGTCGCATGATTAACAACAACATACTCTTTGGGTGGTAGTAGTCGCAGAGTAGCATGAAGAAGTGCTGACTTTCCGCTTCCAGGCAAACTTTCGATTCCTACATTCACTTTTCCGAGGATTGAATAAAATAGAAGTTCGCGCGTTGCAAAATCACCAACAATTCCTTCACGTTGATATGCTGTATGGATATCCTTTGTTCTGGGAGTATAAGTATGAGACGGATTGGTTAAAGTCGTAGGGATAAAACTTTCGATGGTGAGAGTTTCAGGACTGAGAGTTTCAGGGCTAGCAAATGTATTGGTACAAGTATTGTAATTATTATCTAAATCCCTTGCATTAGAATCATTATTAATAAAGCAGGAGGAGTCACTTTTCGGAGTGATTATAGTATGGGGTTGGGGATTGTGTGGGTAGTATACCCTATCACGAAGAACTACATCCTCTCCCTGTTCTCCTCCTGCAGCTTTGTGTGAATACTGACAACGTGAACTATATTCACTTACAATAGAAATGTCATGCTTTATTTGTCGTACAAAAGTAGGATACTTATTCCATCGATTCGCTAAGCCCAGAACGTGAGCAACCTCCTCATCCCTGGGTGAATTACCTCCCTCTATTTCCCGCACTAATGATCTAAGATTCTTTTTATCTTTAATAAAAGCAAGTAAATCTCTAACTTCGGAGTGTAAAACCATGGTTTACCTCGTTAATGTAGTTGGGCTTGACTGCCGAGTTATTTTCGACATATCCTCATCAAGAGTAGAAATTGTAAATGCAGAATACTCCCTTTCCAATTCTGCAGTGGAGACTAATTGGATTTGCGGCTTTGATGCGTTCTTTGCTCCACTATTGATACCACGATCAATGCCTCCCCCACTCATGCTACTACTTCCATCCCCTATGGTTGCTAACACTTTATGCAGCGCCGCATTTGTGAGAATGCGATCAATGATTCTGCCTGACTTAAACCGCTCATCTCGCTGCGAATAAGGTAAAATCGTAGCATAATCAATTGGTTCGAAGAGTTGACTTTTAGCATATTCCTCCATTTTCCGAATAATTGTAGAATGGATTCCAATTACTCCTCGATCATCTTTTGGATATCCAATATGGAACTTACGAAATCGACTTACTACTGCAGGATCCAGCATATCTTCTACATTACTCGCGGCAAAAGTGATCACTCCGGCTTTACTACTGGATCCATCTAAATTTTCATTGAGTGTTGTAATTATAGAATCTCCTTCTGCAGAATTACCATATCCTCGCCGTTTCGCGATATGATCAAACTCATCAAAAAAAAGAATGACTCCTTGTTCCTTCTTATCATCAATGTCTCGTCCCGCTTGACTAAATATCTCATGAAGATTCGCAGCAGAACGGCTAAAATACTCGCTGCCAATTGTAACACAGGGAATAGAATAAAACTTAAGTCCGCACTGGCGAGCAAGGGTACTAACCAATGTTGTTTTTCCAGTTCCCGGTGGACCAAGTAACAAGTAGTGTTGAAATAATTTTTTTGCAGGGAAAAGTGTTGTCAATAATTCGCGATTTCGAACAATACTCGCAACCTTGTTAAATTCTGCTTTGAATTCATCATGACCGTAGATATAAGCCTCTGAAACAGGAGCAGCCAACACGTGATTTTGACCCATCATGGAAATCTTTGCTTGAGATTCCCCATTTCCAGAATTAACGGATGGCACAATCGGTGAAGCAATTTGTCGGCCAGACTTGTTACTCTGCAGATTACCCGGAGTATGCCCTGGAGGCGGCCCCGCAGCGTCATATTTTGATAAGTCAAAATTAACTTTGCGTCGATCCTGTTGATAATTCAATTGAGGAGTATAGTTCTTCCCATTATACATCAGAGAGAAGGGAGTTATTTTCTGTACAATTTTACGATGCTCCCAATCACGCGCAGTACCTTGCACTACCCACTCCAAAAAAGATTGTGTTAATGTTTCTAACTTTGGCCGGGGATGAGCGCTATCAAGAGTCCTTAAATACAAATTCAAGCTATCATTGATGGGAATCGGATGTTCTTGTGTATAATCCACTTTTTGTGTAGAAAAATAATCGCAGCTCTCGCTGCCCGATACCTTAAGCGATTCGGCTTTAAGTGAATCGAGTACAGCAAGAGCTGCAAAATGATGGGAGAGACCAACACGCACTTCCTCGTCACGCAGAGTGGACCATTTATTATACGCTATCTCCTGAATAGTCAGAAAACCGCGCAGGTTCTGATACACCAGCACTCCATCTTTTTTGGGAAGATACTCGCGTATTTTTTCTTCGAGTGGAAACCGATGGCCGCCTAGCTTTCGGTTGATGCTATATTCCTCCCGTGCCAAATCCTCGCTGCTAATTTCAATGCTGGTTGTCATCGTCTCTCTTTTTCAGCCTCTCACTCCCTTAGTTACCGCTTACACCAATCCCAAATCACTAAATGGATCATTGGATACTCTTTTAATCTCATTCATGATCTCTTCTTCCTCGCCTTCTTTCTTCTTCGCAAACTCTGCGAGAGGGTTGTCCCGCTCCTCTTTTTTGAGGTGCGGTGCATCTACTGTAACTTGTGTTAGTTGTGCTGCAGCCTTAAGTCGGTCATAATTTGCATTATCAAACGCTTCTCCAAAAGCCACATACTTTTCCAAGGTGTGATTGAATCTCTCAACCAATGGAATAATTGTACTAGTATAATCTGTATTTCTTTTAGTTTGACGGTAGGCAGCCTTCGTTTCCCTGACCTTCCCACTTAAATCCTGGACGTAAGATTGCAATAGTTTAACCGCCTTAACTTCGTCCGTGATCGTTTTGATTTCCATTCCGACTCCCTTCCATTCCGAGATCAGCTCTTTTTTGGTTCTTTCATACTTCTCTATATCAAAGCGAATTCCCAGAACTGTGTCGGTAAGATCTTTTTTCGCCATAGCATCAACAGAGTTTGTAAGTGCTTGTCTTGTGGACTCCATGCGCGAATTTGCCTCTTTGATTTCATCTTCTAAAACCAATACGGCATCTCCATAATCCTTGCGACTGCTGGCAAGTTCGTTGAGTTTTCCGTATAACCCCCCAACGGGTTTTTTCATAGACTCATAGGACGGTCCGTACAGCTCTTTTGTCATATCTTTGTTTATCGCTTCAAATCCCTCCAAAAGCGAATCAAGGCCATTCTCTGCCGTCTTAAATCTCTTTTTAGGATCGCCATTAACATAATTCATAATTCGAACGTAGTACGGTCGGGCAACAACTGGCAATTTTTCTATGTTATTAATTCCCACACACAATAAATCCTGCGCAGATTTCTTCCCTATCTCATCAACTTTCCCTAAATCGTACTTCTCTCTTCCCAAGAGCCTATTTACAAAATCACTAATCCTCCCTTTCCCACGGGTATGATTATTTTTTACAGTTTCATGCGAGTAGGTGGGCGTAGTTTCCTCCGTTTCTTGTCGATATAAGACTCCTCCTTGTTTCTCGCCCCCCTGGTCTCCATTACCTCCCGGGGCTAACTGTTCAACTGCCCCTTCTAAATTCATCCCTTGATATCGATCGTCTGTCATGGTAACCTCCTATTCAAACACTCTTCGAAATTTTTCTTCTAAAAGCTCGCTAATACTTGCCTTCGTCATCTGATATTGTTGGTTTAAATCCAGTTTTGCGCACAAACCCGGCTCAATGATTTTATGCTGAGCTGACGAAATAGTATTGCCTAAAGTAACATAACTAAACCCATAAAATGGCTCACCCAAGACAGTCTGTTTAGTAATTACTCCTTGCTTGCCACTTGCTACATCCGTAAAAACCAAACCATTAAATTTATGTTCTGAAGAAACGACATAGTCCAGTTTAAGATCGCTCGGGCTCGCAACACCAAATTCCATCTTAATGCCCTTTGCAGACTCTTCTAGCGATTTCAAACCTTGTTCATATGCCGCACGACAATGAGACCCATCTTTACCCGCGTCATTACAATTCGTGTTGTATCCTATTCCAAATCCAGCACCAGCAAAAATTCCATATCCTATCATCTTCGATACAATTCCCATAATATCCCTCCATCCATTTTTGCAACCATAATCAATCCAATTGGTATACGATAACATCAAACACTCGTTTCTCACAGCTCACTGGACCGTTAATGATGATTCTGTGACATCCAGATTTGTATCAACGGAGGTCATGTGATACTTAACATTGCGTTGTACTCAAGGATACACCGGACCTGTGCTATGCTGGTCAGAACGGGCTTAATCTTTGGAGAACTTTGAAGGTCTCAACTTGCGAATATGATCCCCATCTCCTGATAGAAATAACACGTAATGCAATAATATAATTGCAACTCTACCCTTCTTTTCTTGTCTAAGTTGGAAATTTGTGTTTCCATGATTCCATCAATCGTAAAATCTGTCAAATGGTGCCTATCGTAAATTGACCAAACATTTTTAAGTACCTCCCCTACCTTCCCTCACATGATTCTTCATAAAACCGAACTCAAGTGGGGGGCAATTATCGGTTTTGGTATATCGCTCTGGGTCTTGCTTGAATTCCTTTTAGGTTTTCACACAACCAGAATGGAAGTGGGTCAATTTTCAGGTTACTTTTCTATTCTCATTCCTATTTTTGCACTCTACTTTGGTATCTGTGAAAAACGCGATAAAGAACTTGCGGGATCCCTTCGCTTTGTTGAAGGTCTTAAAGCAGGTTTCCTCATGATACTACTTGCCGCCCTCATCATCACTGCCTTCTTTTACCTCTATAACACTCTCATCAACCCTGGCTGGATTGAACATGGGATGGTGTGGCAGCAAGAACAGCTCATCGCCTCAGGAATGAATGAAACCCAAGTAACTGAAACAATGTCGCAACTACGCACTATCTATAGTCTGCAGGGTCAGCTTTTAGGAGCCTTTTTAGGAACTCTCCTACAAGGACTTTTGTTGTCTGCGGTAATTACACTGTGGCTTCGAAAGTAGAAGTGCCAAATTTACTTCCCCTTCTCTCAAAAAGCTTTTAAACCATCTCATCCATTCACCGTATATGGATGTCGGTGGTCAAGCAGTAATTGAAGGCGTCATGATGCGCAACAAAGAAAAGTACGCCGTTGCGGTGCGCCTGCCCACAGGCAAAATTAAAGTCATGAAGGAAAACAATAGCAAATACCCTTCTTCATTCAACCTTCCTTTTCTGCGTGGTATTGTTGGCCTTGCCTACACGCTCTATGATGGTATTCGCGCCCTTATCTGGAGTAGCAACCAAAACCTAGGCGTGGAAGAAAAATTAAGTAAAAAAGAAATCGTAACCACGCTACTTACCTCATTTCTTCTCACGATCCTTATTTTTGTCGCCATTCCCTTTTTTTCCGCACGATTCATTGCCGGAACAGGAATTTGGTTCGATGTCTTAGATGGCGTGTTTCGGGTAGCACTTTTTTTAATCTATCTAGGACTTATCAGTTATGTCGATGATATCCGTCGCTTGTTCCAATACCATGGTGCTGAACACAAAGCAATTTATTGTTACGAGTCCGGAAAACCTTTAACTGTTGAAAACGTCAAGAAGTTCGCTCGCTTCCATCCCCGTTGTGGTACATCATTCATTTTTGTAGTACTTCTACTCTCCATCCTTGTTTTCTCATTTATTGATGGTCCTTTATGGGTCAAATTCCTGGGGCGAATAGCTCTTCTTCCTGTTCTTGCTGGCATTGGCTATGAAATCATTAAATTAAGTGCCAAATACACCAAGAACCCACTCGTTCGCTTCTTTACTGCACCTGGTCTTTGGATGCAGCGCATTACTACAAAAGAGCCTACTGAAAAGCAATTAGAAGTAAGTATTGCTGCACTTAAAGCGGTACTGAAGTAGAATTATACACTAGGATCGACCAAGTCCGTTCTCTATACTCGCATACTTATCCGCGATCATGCTTTTCTAATACCTATGTTTTAATTGCGATAACGTTTTTAAGTCGTTTTATCCTCCCTCTCGTATGCCCAGGTCCAAAGAACCACAATTGTATTCTTACATTGTTACTTCCTTTGGAACAATTATTCCTTACGAAAATGATCTTGATTCATTAGTTGGTCACCTTCTGTTAAGCACATTAAATGAATCTACTCAAGCTAAGGGACGAGAGATTCCTTTTGATGTTATGCCTAAGATTTACCGCTCATTTGGGACTACGGAACAATCCCTGCGTATGCAAGGTGAGAATGCACATGCCGCTTATAATATGGTTTGTGAAATGCAAGAATATGCAAAAAATTGGACAACTATTCCCTCTGGGAGAGGCACACCGGGCGAGAGAATTACTCGCAAAGCACGTTTTTTACGTGGAGAGCTGGAACGAAGGGGTCCACTTTCAGGTGCCAAAAATCTAATTTACATTGCTGATTATGATTATATCCAGAGGCACTTCCTATGAGAAAAAATTTTCCTGATATTGCAGCAGACTATCACGATTGTTTTTTGCCTTTAAGTGACGTGTACCAGTTAGGGGGAATAACTGTTTTTCATCATCTAAGCAGAAAAGTTGAAGGTGAAAGAAATCTTCTCGTGGTCCCACTGTCATTAACTGATCGCTTAGAAGAATCAAGTCGTGATAATAGTTTAGCCGGTGCTGTTGAAGTTCTAGAATACCTCAGCACATTAAGATCATTTCCTGCTCGTCGAGCCAACAATTTACTTGTTCGTGAAGTTGCCCCAGGTCTTGACATTCTACTCATCGAAAATAAGAAAATACAAGAGGATAATCTTAACAATGGTGCGTTAAGTGAGGCGATAAAAGAAGTTTGGCGTAATAGTGAAAGCCGGACTGTAAAAGTGATAACCAATAGTCCGACAGGCATATTGAGAAATGATCTTCGCGGGATTCGCACAGAAACTCCTCAATTCTTACAGGTTAATTCCGATATTGTCCATGAAGGAATTATTGATGGAACAGAAGAACTCTATGCTGCACTCTTACAAGACCCTCG
Organism: uncultured Methanosarcinales archaeon; assembly: GCA_964362485.1. Taxonomy (GTDB): domain Archaea; phylum Nanobdellota; class Nanobdellia; order Woesearchaeales; family GW2011-AR9; genus CAMAVK01. The sequence continues at coordinate 20,846 of CAYIEX010000003.1, forward strand.
TGGTGTTCCCTCCGACATCGCTCTGCCTTATCTTAAACGAGATGAATTGCACATTAATCAATTTGTCCGCTTTAGACGAACCAGAGGCTTTGCTTATGCAGTAGTTGAAGGAAGGCTATATCGAGGTGCAGAAGCCAAAATTGTCAATGTGGAGAATCCCCATTTGCGCTTACTCTCTCCCCAAGAAGAAGATAAAAAACTGAGAGTAGGTGGTTTTGGAATGGATACCGTTCTTGGTATTTCACCAAAAGATATGGAGCAGTACCTTGCCATGCAGTATGGTCTATTAAACCCTGATGTTACCCTCTTTTTCCTATGTGGATCCCAGGGATCAGGAAAAACATTACTCAGTTATGTTAGCGCGGTTGATCAAGTGCTATGGTATAATAGCGCCCAAAGAAAACTACGCATGCCCGGTAGTTCCGAGAAAGACAAAGGTGGTCTTTACCAACAAATCGTACTTCTTAAGCCTAATGATATTTTGGGGGGTAAAAGTCGTGAAGTAGGATTCCTGCCAGGATCGCTCTACGACAAATTGCGTCCTCACCTTGGTCCTTATATTGATGCGCATAAAGAATCATCACTACGTACTCTTTTCCCTTTTGAGGATATGCTACGTCATCCTCGCTTTGGCAACGAAATATTTTCTGAACCTCGCCTCAAAGTTTCAAGTGAAACAAAAATTAACAATCATGCCCACTTGCCTGCAGATTGTGAAGTAGTTCAAATGACATATTCTGGCCACATGCGGGGACGTTCATTTCGTGATACTCTCATCCTCTTAGATGAAGCGCAGAATTTCACACCCTACGAAGTTAAAACCATTCTAGAACGTATGGGACCTGGCTGCAAAGCAGTGGTCATGGGTGACCCTAAACAAGTTGATAATCCTTTTTGTACGCGGGAAATAAACGGTTTGACACACGCAATAGCCCACTTCATTGCTGAACCATTTAGCAGTCTTGTGAATTTATCCCACCATTACCGCAGTCAGGTATCAGAAGTAGCCGGTCAGTGGCAAGTATATTCTGCCTCGTCCTAATCTTTTCAATTTTTTGTCTTAACAATCTCTAAGACTCCAACCTCTTCTAAACTATTCTCCCACCGCACTCACATGACCATCTTTTCGCACCCGAATTACATCCTGGACAAAACTCTCGATTTTATGCTCATGCGAAACAATAATAATCTGTTCCAACCGTAATCGTTCTAAAACATCACGCACTTTATCGAGTTGCTCGGAGCTAAAGCCGTCTGTTGGTTCATCTAAAATCAAAAGATCTTTCGTTTTAATCTCTGAGACCACATCATTAATGACCCTGTTCAATGCCAAACGGTACGCCAGCGCGGCAGACGTCTTCTCGCCACCACTTAGGTTCACAAAGCCCACTTCATACCCATTCTGTTCAATAACAGGAGTAAATGTATCATCCAGCCGCGCATGTAGATTTTCATCATCAATAAGAAGGGCAAACCACTCTTGAAAGAGTTGATTAAAAAGTGTATAAATAGACGCCATCATATTTTTCTCAATCGTAACTGTCAATGGAACAAAATGTTCTTCCATCCAGTGCTGCAGTTCTTGAAAGCGAATGACTTTTTTCTTTGCCACAGCCAGCTCTTCTACTTTAAGACGTACTAGTTCAATTTGTTTGCCAACCTCAGTTGCAGTAGCGGCAAGTTGTGCTTTAGCCACCGAAATTCTTTTCTCTTCAGCCATTGTAGAAAAAAGAATTTTTCGCTTCTCCTCAAGTTCCTGTCCTGGATTGCGTAGAGTTTGCAACTCCTGTTCGAGCTTCGCTTTCTTCGCTTGCAGTGCCTGCACCGACTCTCTGGTTTTATGCAATCCATCGAGAACTGTTTGCATTTGAAGATCTAAATAACGAGCTTGAGTAAATACAACGAGTATGTCTTGCTGTTCTTTGATTCGTTTCTGTAGTTTAGTCAGAGTATCCTCCCGAGCAAGAATTCCGAGTTCAGTAACGAGCTTATTGTTGTCTTCAAGGAGAGTCCGGAACGCTTCCTCTTTGTGGGCCCGCCGTTCCTTCTTTTCTCGTAGCAGAGTTATATGCGCCAGAACCTGCGCCTGCTCAACCTCATCGCGAGTAATACCATCAATTTTTTGTTGTACGCTCTCTAATTCTGTTCGCAGTCGTTCTAATTCTTTAGATTTATCTTCTAATATACTTGTTGCATCATGAATGGTCTTATTCTCTTTTTCTCCAATCGCATGTTTATGAGCGCTGGTAACCAGTTGCAGACAAGTAGGACATTGATCCAATGTCGCAATTCTGCGCTTCAGGTTCTGCGCCTGTTCAACTATCATACGCTCACGAGCAACGCTTTCTTGCACTTCAAAAGCATGTTTTTCGACTTTTTTCTTTTCTTCAAAGAGAATTAATTTCCGCTCAATTGAGTTCTTAAGTTGCTGTAAATCTTTCTCCTTGTCCCTCATCAATTGTTCTGGAAATGTAAGCTCATCAATCTCCTTTTTTCTCTCTTTAAGCATACGTTGTATCTGCTGTAACCTTTCTTGGAGCTGACTCTGTTTTGTAACAAATCCCGTTCGCTCTTGCTCAAGCTCAGTTATCATCTCTTTAAGAGTCGTCTCATTTACATCCTGTGGTAACTGTAACATGTGGCGCTGTTGACTCACTTCCCGCTCTGTTTCAAGATAGGAGGTAATCTGCTGTTCTTGCTGCCCAACAAGTGCATTAGTTGTAGTAAGAGCCGTTTGAATCTCTTGTAACTTCTTATACTCATATTCTAAACTGGCAATACTATTTTGCTGTTTTGTTAATTCTTTTTGCAGCTCCTGATATGTTGGTTCCAGGTTGGCAAGTTCCGCCTGCAATTCCGTATGATGTTGCTCTAAAAGTGCTCTCTGTTCTTGTAATTCCGTCAACGGCTCAGTCCTTGCTTCGAGAACCGCAATTGTGGAGCGCATTTGCTTAAGATAGAGCTGACTATTCTCTCGAATTTGTTGGTACTTATCAATGTTAAATATACGACGTAGGACTTGGAGACGAATTTCTGGCTCTTCTTGTAGTATAAATTTCATCTCTTCTTGTGGTGTGTACACGGTATAGCGAAACAAATAGTTTTTGCCCTTAGAAACGAGATCCTCCGGATATCCTAGTAAGCGTAAAACCTCCGCTTTTAACTCGACTGGCGTGAGCTCTTTTTTGATGTTATTGCGGGTAACAAAACCAGAAATCTGCTTAATGCTATCCTTCTCCTTCTTTAGGCTGCGCTCAATTATAATTGCATCCCCATTAATAGTACATGAGAGTTGAACCGAACCACTCACCGCCCCTTTGCGAAGGAGGACCTCCCCCGGAAGATCCGGCCGCGAAGTCCCAAAAAGGGCAAATTCAATTGCAAGAAGTATTGATGACTTTCCTGAACCAATATCCCCTGCAAGAAGAGTTGATCCTCTCTTAAATTGAATTACCTCATCTACATAAGAGCGGATATTGCGCAATCTGAGTTCCTGCAGAAGCATGGAAAAAAGCGATTTTCCGACCTATTTATAGATTATGGTGGCGGAGTGTAAAAGGTGGCGGGGCATTAAAACCTCTTCCCTAAACGCAGAGCTTCAAAATAACTACCTTAAACCTCCATGTTCTAAGCTACTTATCGAAAGTTTTAAATAATTCTTTTCCTGAGATCCCATAATGGTGATAGAAGCATTTCGTGACATACTCGCACAATTTATGGTAATTTTCGCGGCCATTGCAGCAATTACGGGCATTATCGTTCTGAATCTTCTTTTTCACAACAAACTCAAAGATTTATTTGATGATAAGAAATATTTCATTATTTTCGCGTTAGTGGGTGGTTATTTACTTTATGCCGTAGGTGAAGTATCATTCTATTTAATGGAAGTCTTAGCTCAAGATGATTCCGCTATCGGAATCGCCGATTTATATTGGGGTGGCGGTGCAATTCTCGTTGTCCTTGCGTTTTTTGCCGTATTTGTTAACTTATTTCGTGCAGTCAAAGATTCCACTAATTTTCTTATGATTGGTGGAGTTGGAATTGTGCTTGTTGGCGGTGTTCTCTACTACTTACTGGGTATTATCCAACCAGGTGAGGCAGAGATCTCAGTCTTTAATTACTTTTATCCTATAATTGGTGCCGTTATCATAACCTTTGCCTCGAGTGCTGTCTTGTTCTCTAAAGAACTTGGAAGTTTCGGTTCTCCACTCATAACTTTCTTTTTTGCAAGCCTTGCTATCTTTATTGGAGATCTACTTTTTATCAACGCAATCGCCGAAGGAACCTATCTTACAAGCGCAATAGGTGGAATAACTGATATTGCCTATTGCATTGGTTATGGCTTGAGTGCCGTTGGATTTTTCCAAATGTATAAGCACATCCGCAACCCTGCCAAAGCTAAGTAGAAAATCAAAGTGGTTTTATGGCAGGAGTTCTAACCCATCATTCCTTCCTGAATTTCTTCGCCAAACCCAGTGTTGCAGGAATATCCAGGCCAAATAAACCAGCTGCAAAATACACTATCACTACAGCTACCTTCTGCAATCCAGTTATCTCCTTTCTCTGTAAAATTAATCGTTCACTAAACTTAACTTCATTAATCTCCATTGCTGGCACTTTAAAAAATATCCCTATGTGTCCACAAGATCGACATTCGAAAAACAAATGAACCATCCCTGCAACATTCATCATCCCCTCGGTTCCCATAAGTGGATTGGGCATTTTCCAGTCTGTACTACTACAGCGCGGACAAAGATAAACCCATTCAACTCTAGTGTCATCATCATCTGGGCGAAATAGCATATCCTTTAGTTTCATTAATCTACAAAAATTTTCTTTCTATAAAAAACATCCTTTCACAACCTCCATAGTAAAGAATATATACTCAAACGGTTTAGTCCGTCCACATGAAAGAGGTGCATAAACATCCCATTATCCATGGTCACAAGACCTTTGGCCAAAAAGCAGCGGATAAGATTGCTACATTTGGTGGCAGTTGGTATTTCATCTCATTTTTTCTGATTTTCCTTGCTGGATGGATGATTATGAACGCCTATTTTCTCGCCAGTAACCCAGTAGATCCATTTCCATTCATTCTCCTTAACCTCATGCTCTCAACCTTGGCTGCACTGCAGGCACCGGTCATTTTGATGGCGCAAAATCGACAAGCAGAACGAGACCGACTTCACGCTCATTACGATTATCAAGTCAACCGCAAAGCTGAACGTGAAATCCAAGAACTAAAACACGATGTCGACAAAATCCTCAAAATTCTTGAAACAAAGCGTTAGATTAATACTTCCTATTCTCACAACAATTGTTCCTAATCAAATCTAAACCTAAGAAAAAATATCTAAAATAAAAAATTACTTTTCTATCTCGAAGGGATTTTCTGCACTCGCTTTAAATCTTCCACAATATCAGATGCAATAAACGCATATCCCTTCTTACTTTTCAATAGCTGATCTCCAATAAATCCATTAATATAAGACGCTGCAACAGCACTTTTAAACATGTCCTCACTTTTGGCGGTAAACCCTGCAATTAGGCCAGCGAGAACATCGCCAGTACCATGTTTTGTCATGCCTTGATTTCCAGTGCGATTATATGCGATCTTATTACGTGAAATAATGATATCCGTTGGCCCTTTAATTAATAGGATGTTATCATTTTGAAGAAAATAGCGCAAGTTACCTTGCAATATTTCTGCCTTTTCTTTAATGCTGGATTCTTTCAACTTAGGTAGAAGAAATTCTTTGTTGCTGTTAATAAGCATGATTTCTAACTCGGTTTCCGTTGGAGTCAAAATAGCATTGTTAAAATCCTTAAATGACAACGCTTTCAACACCTCTCCATCAATAATCTTAGGTTTTTGAGATTTTTTGATAAAGTATTGGCAAAACTTGTCTGCCTTGCGTGTAACGCCGCTGCCAATTAATATCGTGTCAAAACGATCTGCTAGTTTTACCATCTCTTTGGCATTCTTTACAGTATAAAGAGCAGCACCTTTAATTTTGAATGTTTGTAAATCAGGGGTATATCGAGTTACTGCCCAGGCAATTTTTTCAGACGAGGCAACAGTAACCACATCACAACCTGCGCGCAGTGCCGCAAGACCAGCGAGAGCCAGAGAACCTACATTATCTTCGGAGCCTCCAATCACAAGAACTTGTCCATTTTCCCCTTTTTTAGCGTTTTTTTTACGCTCCATTAACTTCTTAACATAATTAATGTTCATCTGTACACCTGTCGGAAGGCTCTTTTTTCGCTTTATATAACTTTGTTGTAACTTTGGGATAATGATATCTCGCCCCTGCCAAAAGTAATATGGGGTAGGAGTGACACAAATCTTTTAAAGAATACCACCGAAAACCCCTCTCATGGCCCTGTAGCTTAGCCTGGTGGAGCGCTGCTCTTATATGGGTGCGTTCTAATCATGAACGTCCAGAAGCGAGGCAGATGTCCTGAGTTCAAACAGTCTTGCTGATAGCAAAGACCTGAAAGTCTCGGCAGGGCCATTCTTTCTCAAATTATTTAAAGCACCTCACCATTACCCCATTATGGATCTTGGTGAAACGATAAAACGCTACTATTCCTCACTTCGCCATATAACGATACCTAACAACACCAGCTCAACCACCATATCTACCCTTATTGATGGAGATAACGCTTTTTCCCCGGAACTGCTGCAGCGGGTTAAAGATCATAAGCTCGCTCCCCTGTTGGAGGTGTTATCGTACAGTTGCGTTGAGCAATACCTTCACCAACAAGTCGCTTCACATTTAACTAAGGACAATCTCATGTACTTTCTTTCGTATTTAAATACAGCTTCTAATCTGCCCTTGGAATCCCTATGTTCCATCTGGAAATTACCCACAGAAAAAAAGTTTCCTCTTGACACTTTCTCTCCTCACCAAGGTATAGCTATACGAATAAAAGAGATCGATCCTGGTTTCTATCGCTGTGGAGTTTTTATCGCACCGCATAAAATGTATCCCTCTTTCAAAACAGAAATGGAGTTTTTAGATTCCTCCAGACGATCTCTTCAAGAAGATCGCGAAGAAATCATGCCCTTCCAAGGTATTTTTGTGTAGGGTGACAACCTAAGCCGACATCAAATACTTATCTCTTGTGGTTTGATCGCATGCAAATTCTCGCATAAAATACTGCATTGCTTCAATAAGTTGCGGAATATGCTTGTGGGTCTTAATCTCCACAATATAATGAGATCCATTTCCCTCAACCGTATCTGCGGTTACAAGAAGTGTATCATTACGAGCAATAGCTCGTGTAAACGACACCGTTTTAAGAGGTTCATTCGTTGGCTGGTACCTCTTAAGAACTCGCTGTACAGCTGGATCAAAATCCTCAAATCGCTCCGGAACCTCTCCTGGAATTTCCCTATACATTTTTAGTTTCTCCGTAGGGAAATATCTGAATTGGTCTGGTTTTCTCAGAGCAATTTCGGATGGGCGAGTAAAGACAACCTGCTGTGTTTTCACGGCATTTCTCTCATCACTTCCAATAAGGTTACGATCACGCGCTCGCAAACGTACTCTACGGTTATTGTAACTTGGAATAGACTGGCCAAAATACAAATCGTGATATTCCCCTTCACGTCGGTCATGTAATCCAAATTTTTTTTCTAATTTATCTAATATTAGTGATGGTACAATGCTTCGGTCCACTTCGAAGCGTGACTCGTAGTATTTCTCAGTCCCAGATCCACACTTTCGCAGTGCACGTTGGAACCACTTATACTGCAACTCCTCGAGTGCAACTTTTCCAGCTGCTACGCCAAGAATTGGTACAACGAAACTAAATCCACTCAAAATCGTAGGTGATGTTTGGGGTGCTAAACGTAAGCCCCCTTCCATAATCCCCACATAAAATAAATCATGGGCAATAATATCTTTAATTGTGGTTGCAACAAAATCCTTCCCTGCCTTCAACCCATACTCGCCCAGCTTATCCCATGTGCGATTTTCAGGGACCTCTCGAAGATAGTCTCGAAGCGATTTATAGGTTGATAAACCTGCAAATCCAAATTTTTCTGCTATTGGACCAATCCAAGAAAGCAGAGTGGGATCCTCAGTATACTGACTAACTGCAGTTGTTGCCACCATATTTACCACAAGTGCGACTGCTTCCATTCCGCCAAATGATTTTAACTCTTGAAGGAATGGGCTTTGGGGAAGAACTATCTTTTGATCCTGTTGAATAATATTATCAAGTGACATAGAAATAAAACAAAGCCAATTCTTTATAAATTTTTACTTCTTTTTAGTGGTTTCAAGTACTCTCTTACTCACGGATGTAACATCAAAATCAATCATCAGTGGCAAATGATCTGAAAAATGAAAATTAAGGACCGAATATTTTTTGACCTTAACTTGCGGCGAGGTTAAAATATAATCCAACCTTCTTGTCGGATGCCAGGCTGGCTCCGTAAATGGCAATGATTCCTTATCAAGTCTAATCTTATCAGACAAATGAGTCTTCTTGAGCAATTCTATAATCTCTTCTTCACCATGAAAGGTGTTGAAATCTCCCATCAAAATAACGGGGTTTTTAATAGAGTTAACAATTCCAATCAACTCTTGAATCTGCTTCGCGCGAGTCTTGCTTCCCAGAGCCAGATGAGCTGCGAGAAGAGTTACCTTCTCAGGACAATGAACGGTAACTTCAATGACCATTCTCTTGGTTCCTTCATGGAGTACATGATATTGGACATTACTAACTGTATACTTAGAAATAATGGCATTCCCTTGATGACCAAGAATGGGAACATGATGAAATAAACTTAGCCATCCCGTAATAGGATATTTCACTTTCTCGGCAAAACTCTTCATCCCCAGTTTCTCCTCGATGAATTGTACTTCATCCCGACCTCGACTACGTAGTGACCCCGTATCAACCTCAATAAGTGTTAAAATATCGGGTTTCAGCTTATGAAGCGCATCAACAATCCGTTCATCAAGTTTTTGTGGAGGAAAAAAAATCTTCCAGAACTCTAAATACTGCCACCACATCCCTTCCATACCTTCGCAGTATTCAATATTATAGGAAATTAATCGAACCATCTATCAACCAGAACGTTATCTTTGGGGTATAAAAGTGTTTCGGAGTACTTGGTAGATGTCAAACTATTCTCAGCAACGTAAAAAAAATTTACAACATTCTTTGTTATTATTGTGGAGAAGTACTAAATTCCATAAGCTTTAAAAATAATTACCTTTTATCTCTTCTCGAGGTAATTCCTATGTCTTATGACCCTAAAGTTGATATTGATTGTGATATTCCTGATTGCGATATTACACCAGATTGTCACGGTAGTTGTGATGTTTTCGATGGCGTAACTGATGTATTGTGGTGTGCAAGTGATGCCACCTCAGGTGATAGAACAACCCACTCAAAAACTACACGCAGAGAACGACGTGCCATTACTCTCACCGCAGCCGTCCTTTTTGCCGGTGCCCTTGGAGTTGGCATATACTATTACACTCGTGATGAAACCACACCTGATGATAAAATCACAAAAGTCTACAATTCTGCACCACTGGATTTCCAGATCGGATCCAAAGCCGCTCGCATTGAGCGAGAACAAGGTGCGGCGAATGCCTATCTCTTATTAAAGCACCATCCAAATCTAAAAACAGCAGCTAAAGGATTTATTGCAGATAAATTTGGTTTTGGCTCCGTTGCTAGTCCTTATGATTTTTATCTTGATATCGAACCTTTTGGACCATCGGCAAATGATCGGCTCGGAACACTGCTCATCAAAGGGAGTTATCGAGAGCGAGAAGATCTCTTATTTGATGATCTTGATCCGCAAGGAAAACAAGACGCAGGCAGAAGGTTTGAAGATTGGATTAACGAAGCCTATAATTCATTATGAACTACCTCATCCGTGGAGGAATTGAATTCTATCGATCTCATCTCTCTCGGACTATCTTTTCTTCATACCACTGTGCATTTCCTCATGACACCTGTTCACACTATGCCCTCAACGCTTTCCAGCATAATTCGTGGAGTGATGCAATTCAAAAAACCAAAGCTCGCCTGAAACGATGTGGCCGATATGGTGTCATTCACCTTCACGGCAAGTATAGTGCTAAGTCCGGAATTGAAGAAATTGTGCAGACACCGCAACGCGCTGAGTATCATGTTGAG
>CAYIEX010000004.1:0-30710 GCA_964362485.1 uncultured Methanosarcinales archaeon
AACTACAGAGCAGTATCAAGATATTTTCAAGGCTGGTGGAAAGATAGTTTTAGATCAATACAAGAATTGGTACATTAAAAAAATATCTTCGTTAGTCCAGCAGGCGTTGGGACTTGCGGAGAAAAACTATGAGCTACATCATGGACATCAGCAAGAAAGAAGGGATGGCAGCTGGGTCCAAGCATATGATGGATACTCTTACTTTCACGAAGTAGAGGAAACGGTCACGATTGAAAAAAAATGGTTTTCAATACGTGAAATAAGGAAGAAGGAACGGAGGGACTACGGAGGGATCCATACTCAGATTAGGGATAAAAAAATCGAGGTCTTTCTTCACTCTGATTCTGCTTCTTTTACAGCGCGAATACACCCTATTATTGAACCTCTTAATAACAATTTTAAAAATTTATTGGAGCGTGGTGGCTATGACCCTCAAGCCACGTTCTCGTTTTCATTTGAGGCGCGGTATTTGCCGGGGTCAGACAGAGGATGAAGATCTGAAAGGGATTATAATGGTAAAGAATCAAAATCTTTTTAATCTCACTTTCTTGGGCAAGATGCATGCGATATCTTTCGGGAACTCAGGCACAAGAAGCTTGGGCTTATATTGAACTTGCAGCTATTGTTGCACAGGATTCTACGTGTCATCGATCACAATGTGGGTCCATAATTGTGAAAAATGAGTTAATTATTGGAAAAGGCTACAATTCACCACCGGGTGGCGAGAGAATTGATGAGTGCTTTAAGGACAAATTGCCACCTAGTTTTAAATCCGATCGCACATGTTGTATGCATGCAGAGGAACGCGCGGTGATGGATGCGCTGCGAAATCATGCTGATAAGATTGAAGGTTCACGATTGTACTTTATTCGTCTCAGTGGAGAAGGAAAGCCCGTACAAGCAGGATTACCATATTGTACAATTTGCAGCAAAATGACACTGGAAGCTAAAGTGGGTGAGTTTGTGCTATGGCACGAGCAGGGAATTTGTGTTTATAATACGACAGAATATAATGAGTTATCATTTTTGTATGGGGGTAATGGTTCGGATTGGAAGGGAAGAACTTTATGAACCTAACTTAGTTGAGGAAATCAACTTCAATTTCCAATTGATCCGCAGTAGGATATTCTTTGACAATTGCAACGTGGAGGCCCAACTTTTGAAACTTGGTTTTGAATTTACGGGCATGTTGTACGGACAGGAGAATCCGTGGTTTTTGGGAGTCTACAAAAAGATCTTTCTCAGTAAAAGATAGTTTCTCCATAATGAGAGTATAAAGAGGAGTAAGTTTTAGCACTATACTGCTTTTGTCCATTTCTGCTAATTTACGCCGATATCCAACACCGGGCTCAAGCTCGGGTAAGTAGAGAGCACCACGCTCTAAAAGGCCATCTCTGTGTACTTTATCAAATGGCTTTTTTGCTCCTTGGGCTTCGCGCTTAAGACGATTAGCGAGTTGAACTTTATCTTTAAGAGTGGCAGTACAGCAATGAATAGGAATCTTGTAGTTTTGGTCTTTGGCGTAGGTAATAAGGGATTTGCCCAAATCTAATGAACCTTCTATAGCGTAACTCATGGAGTCTTTTGTTTTAAATCCTAATTTGCTGAGTTTAGATTGGCTATTATCTGCGATTTCAAGTTCATTAAGATTAATAAAATCAACTTTGTCATGTGAATAATCAAGCACCCGTTGCAATTGCTCTTTTTTATTGGTAATACAGGGAACTTCGATCCCCACTTTCCAGGATAATTGGCGTGCGAGTAGGAGTCTATTCCAGAATCTTTCAGATTCTAAATCGAGATGGAAACGAATTTCATCAAGTCCTGCTTCGAAGAGTTTTTGGAGATACTCTTTTGTTACAAGATTAAGTGAGGTGTAAAGATGTATGTGAAATGAAAGGCCGAAGTTTTGTTTGAGAGCTTTAATATATTCACATGTTCGATCAAGACGCATGAGCGGATCGCCACCAGTAATCCCTACACCTTTTGCGTCCATTGTTTTTGCTTCGGTGATTACGTCTTGGATTTCTTGCACACTACGCTCATTGGCAAAGATAATATCATGTTGATACTTTTGATCAGAGATAGGGCAGAAATAGCATGAGCGAGGGCAAAGGCCCGTGACGAAGAGTACGAGTTTTTCTCCGCGAACGCACATTTGACACCCATCAGGCAGTGTGCCGGCGTTATAGGAGTAGTAGCGGTTTTGGGTAAGCATGTGCTTATGGCAGGGACCTACTTTAAAAATATTTAGGAGAAGTTTGAGATTAGTTTTTGCCGGAATTTTTTTAAATAGGCCCAAAATCGAACCTTTATGGATAGAACGAGAGTAAGAACGAAAGCGTTTGTACTTGCCGCAGGTATTTTTACGAGCAATTGCTCGCCACTTTATTATTATCAACATCCCGATCATCCCCATACACATTTTTTACGGGCAGGAGAATTTGTAGTCCCTGATGAAGTATTAGCAGCATATTTGGTGACAGTAGAAGGAATGTATGTACAGGATTCCGTTGGGGGGGTCTATCTTGATGAAGATAACCTTGGGAAAAAAATAGGCGAATTTCAAGATGAGCTGCGTGGGCGAGGCTTTACAACTTTAGAAACCGATGTGTACACGTATATTATGAGGACTCCTAAACATATTGTTTTATCCCCAAGACATTTCTTCTCAACAAGCTTCAAAAAATCGCTTGCACATGAACGTTTTCATAGAGAACAGTTTCTCTTACACCCGCAAGATCAAGAAACTCTCCGACAAACGTATGTCAATCTGATTAACCGTCGAGTAGGAATAGAAGAAGCAATCCAAGTTTCAGAGTATAACGTTGAGTGCGCAGTCGATCACCAAAGGAGAGAAATCCCGTTAGTGAGAGACCGAACTGAAGTGTGCTGGCCGCGGGATGAAAGTCCTTATAGAACAATTGCAGTCAATAGTTGGATAGAGTTCTATCCCTACCTTGCTCAAGGAGTTTATGTGCCTTCTGTGGAGAGGATGCTGCAGGAAGAATTCCCAAAAGCATTCAGTATTTATGACCGGATTAGAAGGAAAACCACTATCACTGAATGATACTTTTTATTTTAGATACTCGTGGACATTCTTAAAATCTAATTTCACTAAATCGACAAATGGTAATTTCTTATCTTTAACTTTTTGGAGGGCATCTTTGACATGCGTTGAGCCTTTGGGAATTTGGAATCCAGCTAGACGACTTAGATATTGTATTTGCTGTAATCCAGCTGCTCTTGCGAGAATCGATGCTGCGGCAACTTCGGGGTATTTTGATTCTGCTTTTTCTTCAGCGCAATCACCAACGTTGCAACCAGGATATTTATCAACAATGTGATAGCCACTGCCTAAATCTTTGACTACTTCCTTATGAAGAGTGTTAAGAAGCGTTGTGACGTTGCCGGATTTAGAGTTATATTCTTGGGGTAAGAGTGAGCGTATTTCGCAGGGAACAGCTTGTTTGATCTTCTCTGCGAGTGGGATGATTTTGGAGTCAGGGATTGTTTTACTATCAGCGACGCCCATTTTGATGAGTTCGTCTCGCATTTGATGATTTGCTTTTACTGCCGCAACGACAATTCCGCCAAAAGTATCGCCTTTTAGGCATTCATCAGAGCCAATAATCCATTCCGAGGTACTTTTACGTGAACTGGAAACAGTAGAAAGGAGAGTAGTTTGAGTTGCTTGTTTTGATGATAAAATCGTTTGTTTAGAGGGTAAATTTTTTTGTTTTGACAATTTCTGGTTTGCTTTTGAAAATAATTTTTGGGCTTCTTGTTCAACAAGATCAGATTTTCCTTGGAAGAGAAGTTTGCCCGATTTGTAGTAGATGATCGTGATTCCATCTTTATGATAGCGAGCGGATTCATAGGGGGTCTTACGTGATTGCTTGAGATAACCGGCCTGAATTATTCGCTTCAAATCGCTAGGTAAAGCTTTAGCAATTGTAACCATGCAGGGGGAGGAAGAAGTGGGAGTTTATTAAGGATGATGGTGATTTAGCTGATCTCGGGAAAATGAGCACACTTACCCCCTTATCGGGGTTTCTACAAAATCGGTGATAAATCATAGTTTGGAACATTACGAGTTGTATTCCCCTAATGTTTTTTGTTTCTTTTTTTCCTCAATGGTTTTATAGGAACTCCACTGCTTGCGAAAGAGATGGGGATATTTATCAAAATATTTCTCCAGAAAATCTTTGGTTTTAGGATCGCTGGGGTAGCCTGAGCCAAAATCAATTTTTATATCCTCTTTGATGTGTTCAATAGCACGATCACGAACGACTTTAGCAATGATACTTGCAGCGGCAACGCAGAGGTGGTTGAAATCAGCTTTATGTTCAGCGATGATTTTTGCTTTCGCTTTAACGCCTGCACTGAGCCGGTTTGTAAAGTAATCAGAGTATGCAGGTATGTTAGGACTAGGGCAATCGATAATAATTATATCAGGGTCCATTTCGGACGCCATACGAGCAGAAGTTTCCGCTTCCAGCCAATTAAGGTTTGTGTCTTCGTCGGTTAAGGAAAGGTCAATTGCGTCAGGCTCAATCATTTCAATACGAAAATCAGTTATTAATTCATGGATGCGATCAAAGAGTTCTTCACGCGCTTCGGGAGAAAGGAGCTTACTATCCTTAACACCAAGCCATTTAAGCTGTTTTTCTTGTTCTTGGGTGAAGGCGAGCGCAGCAATTACGAGTGGACCTATGACTGGGCCTCTCCCAGCTTCATCAATTCCAACAGTTACTGTTGCATTGCGTGTTGATTCTGACTTATTTTTTTGTGCCATTGATTTTTTGATTATACTATGTTGATAACTTCCATCTCTAGAAATGGAGCTTGACATTTAAATACTCTCCTGCAAATCTCGGTTGTAGATATTTTTGCAAAAGGACAATCTCTTCAACTACTAAATTAAGCATTTACTTTTCCAATGACTCCAATTTAGCGTAGAATTTAGCGATAACGTCAATTGTTTTTTCGAGTGGTGTGCCAACAGTCAGTGTGGAATTGTCGTCTAGCATAAGATGATTTAAAAGATTTTTTCCATGTTGGTGATAATATCTACCACTAGGCAACCCTATTTGAGAAACTTTTTCTCCGGCTGGATCTGAAATGATACCTAAGTAGGGTAATTGTGACCAAGAATTCTTTTGATGATAGAAAACAAGGAATGCGGCTTGATCTCCACCCTGTGCTAAGTCGCCAGGGATACTATTAATGGAAATTCCTCGAGTAGGAACCACGCCAATATAGGACATTTGTACACCGAACTGAAAGAAAAATGTGTCTGTACGTGGCTGTATAAAACTCGGATGAAGCCGATCACAAAGTGTCGTATTCACTGAAAATCCTCCACCATTTATATTTACGCCACCCATAAAGCGGAGTTGGGTATGAGTTTGGGAAAAACTTTTAGCAGTTAAGCTTGTATAGCCATGGTTTTGCAGGGCATTGAGCATTTGTTGATTGAAGTTGTGGAGATCCATGGTGTCGAGTTTTTGGTTATGGGCTTCTTAGATTATTAACTTGTTAGATTATGAGCATTATAATTGATGAGCTTTATGAGCTCTATTATCGGCTTCTTATAATCCAAAAGCATCGGTGAATTCACGCATACGTCGGTATTCAGCTAAAAAGCCCAGGCCTTTATCGGTAATAATGACAGATTTATTGCTTTTTTGATTTTTTCGGGTTTCTTCTTCCTCAATTGCGATAAGACCTTTCTCGATGAGCTCATCAAGGTAGCTATTGAGGAGTTTATGAGAGAGATTTGATTTATACATCAGATGAGTAGGTTTGATTTTTCCGCCTTTGTTTTGAATAGAAATAAGTATGTCAAAAACAAGTTCCAATCGGCTTCGTCGGTTTGCGCTCATGAGATCACCTTTTGGTAACTCTCCGATACGTGTAGAGCAAGATGAGGAATCCAACTAACTGAAGGATTTCAGCTGCCACATAGAGACCTTCATGGATAAATATGAAGATGAAGAGAATGTTGCCGGCAAGCAAAAAAAGGAATGCTGCCATGACGCGAAAAGCGTTTTGATTGCGGTTTGTGTTAAGAAAATTCTTGTACAGGTTTAATACGATGAGGCCAAGTAGAACACTTCCGGTAAGATAAAATACGAAATATTTGAAGTTACTTACAATTGAAATGAGCACAACTAGATAGATGAAAAGAGTAATCTGGCTGACTTCATAGAACTTGTGAAGGCGGGCGCGAGCTTTCTGAGAGATAAAGAAGATTAAAAGCCAGGCACCAAGCATGAGGAGCATCTGCATAAAGAAGGCGCCCCGATAGAGAAGTGCAGAAAATTGGAGTTCTGGTCCTGCTAGAGGCATTAAGACATCGGCCGTAATTTCTCGCACTGACGTAAAGTAGAGAACAGCACTCGATGCAACTTTAAACATAAAACTCAGGGCAACAGATAAGAATGCTAGTGAAAAGTACATATAGCGATTTTCGCGATTAATACGGTAGATCCGATAGCTATACCCTGCAATTAACAAGGCGATGAGCAGGCCAATGCTATCTAAGATGAGGTCATAACCGTGGAACCAATTTGGGGTATTAAAGAGACTGAGCATGGAGCGTACCTAATATAACTTTAGAGTAATAACTAGGTGACGATTTAAAAAGGTTATGGTAGATTTTTCTTGATTTGATGTCTGATGTTACTTCTAGTTTTACTCTTCATAATGGATTAATAAAAGGGTATTTTAGAGTAGATTGGTGATAATTATGGCATTAAAAGAGGATTATGAAAGGGTGGTCGCGGACTTAACGGATGAAGATATTGCGTATCTTTTGTACAAACGCGATTTGGGAAAGAGAAGGAAGTGAATTTTTGGTATAACTTTGGTATTTAAAGCTCACTCGAGTGGCACGCCGCTCCATAGCGAAAAGTCTTCTGATGGTGCGTACCCACCAAAGACGAAGTAGGGTGGTTGATTTTGACCAAACCAGCCGTAGCCTACATCATTCCATGTTCGCTTTCCACTTGGACCAGTTCCCATGCCTGAGCTATACGTAGGAATTTGTAAATGACGCCAGGTTTTGCTGACGGCGGAAAAACCGCCATTATCCGTATAAAAATCAGCCCCGGGTTCAATGATCATTTCTTTATTGTAGCCGCTGTCTTTGAGTATTTTTACAATCTCACGAATGGGGGTGTTTCCTTCACCCGCAGCTAAGTGATCATCATGGTATCCATAATTATCATCAATATGGACGTGACCAATCATATTTCTTTTGGCCATTTCGCTTACTTTCTCTAAAGTCCATTTATTAAACTCATCAATATTTTGTTGAACGGTTTTGTTAGGATCGTTTTTCCAATATTTACGCCACATGTTAAGGTGCCCCGTATCAAATGTTGTGGTGATGTGATCTTCAGCGATCTTTTTGGCTTTGTCTTCCGTCATATTACTAAAATCGTTTTGGAGTTTTTGAACCATCTTTTTACGACTCATCTCCACAATATTCATTAATTCGTCAGGATGGGACCCATAATGCTCGGGAAAGAGATTTTCAAGAGCAATTGCAACAGGCTTTTTGTATCTCCCATCTTGCCTGAGCTGTTCAGTTTTTGCATAGGCTGTAAGAGCAGCTTGCGCATAGGAGTCAGCCGCTTCTTTAATAGCATAAGTGTTTGCTGATTCAAGGTGACGCATCTGCTCCATTGCTTGCTCGGCTTGTACCCACTGACCCGCTGCACCCTCACGAGCCCTTTCTATAGCACGCTCGATTTGTTTGATTTCTTTATCAATAATTGCAGTTGGGAGTTCAGCATCGAGTGGAACGAGACCACCGGCTAGAGCGCCAATCTGTTTTTTGAGACGCCATTTTTCTTCTTCGTTGGTTTCATGTTCAAGCTTTTCATAGATCTGGCGAGCATCCCGTAGTTTTTCAAGGCGGCCTAACTGCTCATCAAAATCACCATAATAGTACGATGCCCAACCGCGCGCTTGCGCTGCAGTTGTTTCGAGATGAGCCATAATGTAGGCTTCTTCGGGTCGAACCTCAATTTCCGTTTCGGACTTGGCATCCTTAAAACGCCAACCAAAACTCTTACGATAATCTTCTTCTTTCATGTTACCCCGATGAAACTCTTTCCACTCCTGTTTTGCACGCACAGTAAATTCATGCGCTTCTCTTTCAAGCTCTTTCCAGGTCATTTGATGGACTTCAAAACCACTTTGGTCTTTATTGAGTTTAGGAACGCGCTCCCAAGGATTTACTTTTTTCTTGAAATAATCAATGTACACTGGTAAGTCTTCATTTCCAGTTACTTCGTGTTCAGCTCCCTTATCATCAAGATATTTTTGACCTTTTTCGGCAACGTTCCACACTGGTCTTGTTACTTCCCGACTTTTACTTGCCTGCTCAATGAGACGTCCTGTTCGCGTGTCAATAACACCATAGGAAGTTCTTTTTTCTTCTTCAGGATACATTTCAAATTTGCCTGCCCAAGGGTCGCCTGCTTTCTGATTCCAATCAGCATCGGCAACGGGTCTGCTAAATTCGCCGGTATGAACAACCACGGGTCCCCCTTGGCTAATATCGGCAGCGAATTCGATTGCCCGCTTTACTTCATTGAGTGAATAATTACTGCTCGATTTAGAAAAATTTCCTTGCTGATCCATTCCTGCAAGGCCATAAACACCAATTGTTGAGTGTGTAGTAAAATCAACGCGGTTGACTTTTCCCATTTCTATTAATGCTTGACGCTGTTTAGCACCATACTGTTCCGGAGTATGACCTTGACCGGATCCTTTACCTTGACCCATAAATACAAACTCTAATTTTCGAATTCCAGGATGCAATTTTGTTTTAATGGCGTGGGGACCGGCAATTGGTCCGAGACCTAAACTCATACCAAGTTCACCTATTCCTACACCAATGTCACCGGTTGCTTTGATTGCGGCACCATGACTATGGTTATGTTCAAATTCCCGATCCATGGGGGTGGAGTAACCATCATAGGCCATAGTACTAGGAAGAATTTTAGCGTATATAAAGGCTTTGGCGAGAGGTGTCTCAGGGTATCAAGGCCGGTTAAAATAATGATTGTACAAATGAGGGAAGACAGCAAGCCAAGGAGATATTTCCTTTAGGGACGGAATAAGAGTCGAAATTATAATTTTTGAGAAGACGCGAGAGTCCCAAATAACGTGAGGTACCCGGTGCGTTGGTCTGAACCAACTCATGCGCAACCCAGGGTACGATATAGATATCACGTTGAAAGATATAGTCTTCACAAAGAGTTGCTTGATTGAGGGGATCTTTTGTTTGAGCAATTAGAAAAATCCAGAAAGGAAGATAGCATTCTTTTTCACACCACTCCTGATTTTTAACTCGTTGTATCTCATCAAGCATCCACCAGCAATAGTCACTTTTGGGGCGCTTACGTTGAGCAAGCTGATTTTGAACATATAACCTACTTTTGAGCTCAAACACACAATCTTCAGCAACAAGATCAAGTAGACCACGATTCAGACTTTTTTGAGAAGCACCCCGCTCCAGAATTGGAAATGTGGTGACAAGATAGTCAAGATGGATTTGTTCCAGACGAGTTTTAAGACCTTGGTTTTGCATGGATAATAATTCTACTATTTTTATTTAAAATCTTTCTCGGTTTAGAATCTTCTGTTTAGAATAATTTAGAATTTGGATGACCCAATATGAAAAAACCATTTAACAAGAGAGCACTAAACTAGAAAAATAGAATTGGATCTACATCTATTAGTACACATTTACCTACCAGCCCAATAGTCAGGTTTCTGATCGTCGATTGGTCGATCTTGTGAAGGCATGCCAAAGAGGCTTTTCTCAATTCTTTTGGTGGTGAGAGCTACTTCTTCAATCTTTTCAGCGAGCGTGTCGGCGGGTCGGTAATTTCCTGTCTGAATGTCTTCGATTTTCCGATCAACTGCTTGGGCAATATCCGATGCAAGCTGGTGTTCTTCCCAAAGCATGTAGCCACGATCACGAACACTGCGGTAAAGATCTTCCATTTTTTCCCGCAGATAAATCATCGGCGTCTCGTGAAGTTGGACGCGATATTCGGCATTTTCTATTTCGCGCGGGATTTGATGAGGGTATTGGATGTTAGTTTGTGGAGGCGCACGTGGTTCACTGGCAACGGTTTCCTCTAGATTGGGTGATGACTTTTTCTTTTTTGGAGTTGGAGCAGGAAGTGTAGGAGTTTCTTTTTTCTCTGACGTCTGCTTCACTTTGCGGATAATGATTTTGGCTTCCTCACTCAACCCTTCGGTATCTTCGCGGGCAACGTCAGGGAGGGGCATGATTTCTTTTTTTCTTTGCTCTTCATTAATTTCTTGTATACTCTCCTGGATGAGTTTATTAGTTTCTTCGAGGTCTTTTCTTTGTTCTATTTCTAATTCATGGATTTTTCGTTTCGAGTCTTCGAGTTCTCCCTTTTTTTTGGCTTCCTGCTCTTTGAGTCTACGAATCCGTTCTTTAGGAGGGATGTTTTTGAGAGAATCAGCCATAGTACGTTAAAGTCACCCAACAATAAAAGCGTTTGGGAAGAAAAAGATATAATGTGCGATGTTGGGCGATACCACTGATTCAGATTGATGGCAAAGTCGCCAGCTGAGCATTGGTTAGAAATTTTTTTGGGATGAGTGGAGATTTCTGCTTTGTTGATTTAATCCTTGCATCTTGTTGCATATATAACCCATATACCTACACTCTGATGAGTCGTTTATTGTGTATAACTCCAATAAGAGCACAACTATATATGCTAATTAGAGAACTAGCAGCATCCTTGACGTGTCGATCGGGGTTGTTAGGATTAATGAACGCATTATAAAAGTCTTGAAACTGAATCGAATCACCTTCGGCAGCCATTGGTGCAAATCTCGCTTGCTCTGGAATGTTAAAAACCGCTGCAGCCCATTTTTCAAGCCCATTATGTTGGTAGATTCTCTCTACTTCACCACATAGATGACGTTGCCCAATTCTTTCTTGGTCAACTCCTTGCAATTGAAGTTCATTAAGTCGAACTTTGTAATAATTATTGCCCCACCAAAAATCGCGTAATACTTCTTCGCGACCAAGACGAGCAAAATTATCTGAAAAAGAGGGCGTTCCGGGACGATATATGGAGAGTTCTCTTGCAAGTTCAGATAAGGTACAGGTTTGATCAGTTATTGAAAAGATGGGTTCTGAGCCTACAAAAAAACCATCAAGGCGCTCAAGTTGAGCTGCTTCGCGTAAATAATGACGTTCCGATTGTTCCATTGAATACTAAAATGGACCTAATTATATAAAGATTAATGTTTTGAAAATAATAAGATTAATGCTCTGTTATAGAGAAACCTACCACGCGACCATTCGATGTGATTTTTTGAAGTTATGGAAAGTGTTCCAAGCGGAACCAAGTACAATACTTCTTGCTACACCCAGCGAAGCAATATTTGTTTGTTGTTTTGCTAAAAGATCTTTTTTGTTTGGTGATGATTTTTTTTGGCTGCTGGGAGTATAAAAGTCGCCAAACATTTTTTGCATAAATGTTTTTTGAGGCGTATGCACTGGTCTTGTATCGTTAGTTCCATCAGCTTTATCATCTTTTTTTTGGAATTCTTTGGCTTCAGCAAGATATTTATCAAGCATGGGCATTAGATCATTCATGGCACCTTCGACGCCGCTTACTACGCTTCCTAAAAACATCATTGTTTCACGATCTTTGAGTCGTTTATATTGTTCAATTTGCTCATTAGTCCATGTATATGCGCGAAGATGAATTTCGACACGCCCAAGGTTAATCGGACCACGGTTATACCCTTCTGTTTGAACACGTAACTCTGAGCGGACACGATAATTAAATGTAGCGATGACACACGCGTTATAGTCTCCAAAACCTGGCGATTTTTTGGCTAGAATTTCTATATCGATCATACTCCCTTCAAATGCAGAAATGAGATCCGGTGTATCCATATTTTTCTCTTTAAATCCGAGTTTTCCGGTGTGGCGTAAATAGGGTTTAAGCCAACTAAGATACATGCGTATGACTTCAAAGTGTTGGGTGAGATAACGCAGGAGAAATTCACGACGATTGCGATGTTCTTTCTCGGTCATTTCACGCCATTGCATATATTGTCTAAAGTGTCGCAAAAGAACGCGTAGAACGTTATTATTGAAATCTTTTTCGAGGGCTCTGACGTGGGCTTCCATTTCGTCAGTATCTTTGAATGGTGGTGCATCGAAGAAAAGGTCGGGTAGAGTTATGAATTCCAACTCGCGGGACATGCCATACACCGACGCAGGACTTTTACCGCCACCCTGGACAAGGTCGACAAAGATGCCTTTAAGGGTAATATCACCGCCTTTTTTGCGATCATCTCTTTTCTTTTTAATTTCTTCAACTACTTCGTTGTAATATGCTAACCGCTCGTCAATTATACGTAACTCGCGGATCATTTGAAATAATTCTTTAATCATTTTACCGCTTGTTGCTAAAAACTGGGATACACGATCCTGTTGTGCACCTAATCGTTGCTGGGTATGACCAAAAACGGCAGAATTTTCCGCTGCAGCAAAGGAATCCTCGAGTTTGAAAACTTCAGGGAAATTATCGCGGAAGGTATCAAGAACCCAAAAATAAGGTTCTTCCATTGCAAGTTCAAATGTTTCCCACATGAGTTTGTAGGTTTTGATAGGAGCAGGAAAGCCGGTGAGTGCGATGTTTCCAGGGACAATGCCTTCTAGCTCTTCTTCATCAACATCACTTTTGGTATTTTGAGTAGCTCCAACTTTGGCTAGATGAATTTTGGCGCCTTCCGCCGTTTCCTCGGTGTAATACTTGTCTTGAGCGTTCGACTTGATAAAACCATGCTGGATAAGAAGTTCAGAACGATTCTTAGGGAAGGGTATTTCAGAGAGTTTTTTCTTTTGTTTTTCTTCTTTTTTCTCTGCCATTCTACCTCTTTTTTCCTTGTTATGATATGCATGGCAAGGTTGTTTAAGAATGTTTTGGTTGAATATCTTATTTGAATGCTTGACGCACTGAAGGAAGACGGGAAAAAGTATTTATATCTTGCAGAATCGCTACCATAGATGGATTATCCGCGCATCAATTACTCGCGTTACGTGAGAGTGTGGACTGGTTGTATCGTTAGTGGGGGCGTGATTTCACTTGGGGGTCTGGGCCTTCTGTATAAAGGAATAATCGATGATGACCTTACAGCGATGCAATGCGGGATTGGAAGCGTTATTTCTGGGATTGGGAGCGCATGCATATCGACTTTTCTCAGAAAGGAAGCGATACGTCATCGTGATGAGATTACTTCACTCGATACAATACTTACGCCTGACACCACAATATCAAAAGGTCGCTCACTTCTTTAACGGTTACAGAAAAATATTGTTCCAAAAAACTTCGCCATTCCGTAGATTTATAGGAATTTATTTCTTTTTGTCTCTGCCAGTCATTAATAGGATTGATTGAGAGAACGACTGCAAATGTCCCACTCGGTTTTAGAATACGTTTTATTTCAGTGAGAAGTTGGTGTAGATGCTGGATGTAATTGAGAACGAAGATCGCAGTGATAGACTCATAGGAATGCGACGCAAGAGGAAGTGGCTTTTCTAGATCGCCAGTAATCTTCCCAACACATTGATCATTGCAGTTGAGCATCTTAGGTGAGATATCGAATCCTACTGAAGGCACATAGCTGTACGCCCCACAACCAAGATCAAGGTTTCTGCCAGTACTAAGAGGAGCTAGTTCTTGTGATATTACTTTGCGAATCTCTTTTTCAATTTTATGTGACCACATGAATGCTTCGGCGTTCCAAAAGGCGATGTTGTTATCTGGCCAGCCGACTGCCCAGGTGATTTTTGGTGCTAATTGTTGTAGTTTTATTTTGACATCATGGCCGTATTGTAGTTCAATAAGACCTTGTAGGAATTCTGCTTGAGGATCAAGGGGATCATAATTTGAAATCTTTTGGGGGAGGGATGACGATGACATGGTAAAGTGAATATTTGATACAGGAGGGTTAAATCAAGAGCGCACCTAAACTAAGAATACCCTGAAAAAGAAATCCACTGGTGAGACTATCTGTAACAAGAACTAAGGACAGCAAAATAATGCGACCAACGCATAAAAATATTTCTCGATGGACAAAGTATGTAGTGATATCACCGCGTGCCTTGTCGAATTCGAGCGCGGATAATGGAGAGTCTCGAACACCGTGGGTTATTGCTCCGGCAATGGTAATACCAACAACATGAGATACTCCGGTGGCGAGAGTTCGACCAAACCATGTTACTGCTTCTAGTGGAGTCAAAGCCCAGACTATTTTACGCTTGTCATTTCTATCGCTATAGCGACCAATGGTCCATACCAAAATTGCACTGATCAGCGAAAGAAGAAAACCTAATAGGCCTAATTTGAGGTAGCTTCCGAGAATGACAAACACGAAGATGGGCCAAAGCACAGTTTCAGCAATTGCGTGGCTGCCTCGAGTTAGGTAAAATACTGAGAGGCGCCAGTTATGTTTATTGAGGATCGAAAGGAGAGAGAAATGATACCGAATATGATTCTCTTTACTTAGAAATAGAACATACGCAGCGACGAGTTGAATGAGCGCTGACAGAATAAATACAGGAAGAAATCCCACGGTACTAATCAAAAATCCACCAATTAGCGGACCGATCATGGCGGCTAGAATAGAATAACCCAGTTTTTTCCCAACTTCTTCACCACGATGTTTGTGATCGCTGGCCCGGTGAAAGATAAGATTCATCCCCATCCAATATAATGCGAGGGACAAACCGAGAAGGCTACCCATGATGAATAGGTTTGGCGTTGTCGGAGAAAGAAGATAAATCGCGCAGAGAAAACCAAGGTAGATAGGGATACTCACAAGAACGCTGTGTTTTATTCCAAAGCGGGCGGCGAATTTTGCAGCAAGCGGAGTAAAGAGAGCGAATATAGAGGAAAAGAATATGTAGAAGAGCAGGGTATTGCTAAAACTAACACCACGTTCATGATAGAGAAATAAAGGAATAAAAAGACCAACAAGTGATAATGAGAAGGAACGGATCGCAGCGGAGAGATAGATTTGCTTAAGTTCCTCATGGGGAAGGAGTTTGAACCAAAATGAATGGCTGTGGAACATCAATTTTGTAGGATTGAGTTTTGAGATATAAAGGTTTGGAAAACTAGCGGGAGATCAGAGAAGAGTAGTCAACTTTATAGCCACTATAATATCCCGAAGGATGGCGTAGTAATCCTATATTCAAAAGTCGATCCAATGTAAGAAGATCATCACCCATAATCTGACCAAAAGTGTAGCTATAACCATAGAGAAGAATAGTACGACCGGGGAGGGTGTAGTAGCCACCACCTCTTCCTTCTATGATGAGGTTTAAATTTTGATTCAGAATAGAATGTGTGGAGGGATTTTCATCATCTTTTTTCCAGCTCCGGGGGATTTCAAATTCGGGGAGCAATAACCGCAGTTCATCTAAAAACGTATCACAAACTCCCGGATGAGATATATTTTTTCTCTCAAAACCGCGTATGTAGGGCCAGCTCGATGTTGTTTGGGGGATATTATCCACAAGGCTGATATTAAATAAGACAAATGTTGCTTCTTCAGTGCCATCCTTAAGACTATTAAGGTTGAAGAGTCCAGAATCGTCTTGATGTCTTCGTAAGAGAAGCTCGTTTAAGCTTGGGTCCAGTTGATGGAGTTTGGCATATATTGAGGTTATCATCTTATTTTGATTTGGGTAGAAGTGGGCCCGCCCAGACATTCTGAGTAGTGTTGAAAGCAGATGCTTTGTGCACTACTATTCGAACTGGGGATCCTTTCGACGTCAACGAAATGTCATTTGTGGTAAAGACACGCTTGTATCTTTAAAGCCGCTAGACCACGGGCCCGTTACAAAGTTTGTTGTGGATCAGCTTTTAAGCTTTTTGGATTTTTTGAATGATAAGCCCCATGAGTTATTCCCGTAAATATTATAAACTTGCAAGTGATAGGAAAGTTATGCCTTATGAACAACCAATCTATTCTGTTCTTCCTCATCAAGGTCGTGCACTTGTCCCAAAAGCATTGTCTTTGATAGGGTTAGGAATCATTTTTTACATTGGAGTTCTGGTGAACGTGACTCTTTTGGATTTGCGGGCAACGGAAGAAACAGTAGTTAAGGTCGTTGCCTTGGCAGTAGTGTTATGTTTGATCATTGTAGGTATTATTCTGGCACGACGACATACCATGCGACCGTATGTCTTTTATAGGGATGGCATTGAGGTAAATGAATTCAAAGTAATGTATAGCACGATTACAGTAGTGGATACAAAACAAAATCTGTGGGACAAGATCTTTACAACTCAAAAGATAGTAATGGGCAGTACCATTCTCCATCATGTGCCTGAAGAGTTGGCTCTTGAAGTATATATTCGTAAAGTAATTGAATACGCGAAAAGCCGTCCATGAAATTGTTTGGAAGAGACTTTGGGAGGAACGTATGACTAAAACGATCTTGATATTTGATGATGAAGTTGCAGAGATGACTGCTCAATTAATTGAAGGAGACACTACTTATCTATGCCTGCCTTATGCGAATGCAAATAAGTGCATGGATGATATTGAACAAGGTTTGCAGTTCGATTTATTTTTTACTGATCTGGCAGTAGATTTTACTGATCATACGATAAAGAGCTTGCGAAGAGGTATTACAGGAGAGGATTTAGGAAGTAGAGTCAAGACGTTGCATCCTCGCGTTCCAATAATTACTATTAGTGCCTATGATTTTGGCCCTTCATTTTCTCAATACCACCTGGTGAAACCAGTACTTCCTTCGAAGTATATAACGGTACTGCGGAGTTTTCTGGATTGATTGTCTGGACCGTGGTGAGATAGATGGGAGAAGATGAAAGAATTTTGAGTTTGTTTTGCTGTATTTAAGGGGATATTGTTCACACTTTGTCAGAGGTTTGTTTTACAATGACGTATTCTTCTAAAAGGATAATGGTGAGCGCGAGAATAAATGGTCCTACCAGAGCGCCTACGGGGCCAAAAACAAAGACGCCACCGAGAATTCCGATCATAACTATGGCAGGATGAATTTTGGCATGATGACCCATAATCTTAGGTTTGAGAATGTTGTCAATACTGCTCACAATGATTAAGCCGTATAGGAATAGTCCAATGCCCTTGAAGATCAAAAAGTTGGAATTCTCGAAGAGACCTTGAAGGAGCAAGAAAATGGATGCAGGAACCCAGACTATACCTGTTCCAAGGAGGGGAATTAACGCAAAGAGAGCCATTACAAGACCCCAAAAGAGGGGTGAAGGAATTCCAAATAAATAGAATCCAATGGCACCGAGAATACCTTGGAGAAACGCGATGAGAACATAGCCATAGAGTAAACCTTTCGTGACTTCTTGAAGTCGCATGATAACATGATTATATCGATTTTGGGGCATGCCTAAATATTCATTGAGGTGGGTTACTAAACGTGGCCCGTCACGCAGAAAGTAGAACATTGTAAAAAAGACAACAAAGACATTGAGGAAGAAACGAGGAAGACTGACTAAGAGACCTGATCCACGCTCGACGATCCATGTTGTTGCCCATTTGACAAAAATTTGGACTTGTTGACTGAGAATGGGGTTCTGAGTATACTCTTCAATTTGGAGGCAGATTTCAGTGCTGCAATTAGCAAATAAACCATTTGCGAGCGCATATTTAGTTGAGGTATAAAGACCGTATGATTCATGGATTAAAGTATTTATTATATAGAGGGTGGGGACTAAAAGGATTACAATGGCAACAAGGCAGATGATTATAGCAACAAGCGTTGGCTTTTTCCAGCGTGATGTTAACCAAATATAGAGGGGGTAGCACAGATAGGCAAGCAATCCACCCATGAAAATAGCAAGAAAAAATGGCTTAAGAATATACGCGCAAACTCCTAACAGCAAGAGAATTACCACAAAAGGAATGTACTCTTTGTAATTGGGCATAGTAGAAGAAGGTTTTTTTTGGTATATAAACTTTGTGAGAGGTTCGGTTTTGTTTTGGGAGAAATGAGAGCCGAGCCCAGATGGTTATTATGATTTTATGTTTAATTCAAGTAAAAGGTTGAATATTGTTTGCTTCAGAATTGATTGCTACAGAATCGATTGTTTACGAATTGATTTGCAAAGAAAAGAAAAAAAAGAAAAAAATTGGTTTTAGGCCTTATTGTTCAGCTGCAGGAGCTGCAGGTTCAGCGGCTGGCTCAGCTGCAGGAGCAGCTGGGCTAGGAGCTCCAACTTGAACGTCTCGAAGAGATGTTCCTTCGATTTCTAATTCCATTCCAGTTAGTTTCTCAGGCTGTTGAGCAATAACACGACCAGCTAGTTGGGTGTCTTCACCAGAGTAACCTGCTACAAGCATGGCAACGTTTCCGTTAGCGTGCTCGAAGAGTTTAACTCTTGCTTTACCAGCAGTGAATCCATCTGCACAATTGTCTGGGTTGCCAAGAAGTTCAGCTGCAACACTGTTGACACAAGGTCCACCAACAACGATCAAGTTTTGAGCTTTTGCGTCGCTAATAGCGCTGTCAAAGCGAACTGCATCAACAACGGAAACTCGCTCCCAATCGCCTGTCTTTCGAGAACCAGTGGTTGTAGCACCGGTTGTCACGAAGACTTGAGGTACCCGTTGAGCTTTTGGATAAACCAAAGTCAATTCACTTGGGTCACTCGAAGGATTCTCGTGCGTCAAGAATGCACCCATTGAGGTGTATCCATAGCTCACTTCAGTCTCACCGTCAGGAGAGATTAAAGTATAGCCGCTTAACGAGAAGTCAAGCTCAGGGCCACTACCAGATGTAACGTTAAGTACAAGGTTGGTAGGTGCAGTGTTGTCGTAGTCATCCGTATTTGGTGTTGACATTGTTACAGTAATGAAGTTCTGCTCAGTCGAGTTAAGAGCTAAGCGATCCCATGCGTTCAAGCTTGAATTCGTTAAGTTTGCAGGGTAAACGGTGAATGCCCATTGAGACCCAAACGAATCAATGAAGTTAACAAGAGCCGCATCGGTTATGTCATTATCTCCATTTAAAGCAACTTTAACAGGGAAGTCATCAGCAGTGATTCCTGAACCATATACTTCAAAGGAATAACCACCAAGCTTAATTGTTGCGGTTGCGTTGGTTGAAGATACTGAATACTCAAGGGTCTCTCCACTTCCTAGATTCTTGAACTTAATCTTAGGGTTACTGTCTGTACTTGCATCCGAACTCTTATATTGCATAAGATAGGATTTAGCCGAACCAGAACTTGGTGTACCTGCAGTTACGATGAAATAATCATCCTTCTCGATAAGTTCAGACTCTGCAAGAGCAAGTCTCTTTTGGTTTGATCTAGCTCCACTAACACCATCTTCACCAATGGACAAGTTGAACTGAGCTTCAGCATAGGCCAATGGAAGATCAACGGCTTTGTCGTCTCCATCAAAGAGATGGAGCTTATATCGACGAGCTGACGAGGTCTTTATTCGGACGTCGTGGGTCTCTTCTGTTGTTAAGCCTTTATACTCTGCATCAAAGAGGCCACCAAGGAGAATTTCTTTCTCATCGCCAGTTGACACAATGATGTCGCTTAACTTCTTACCAGCTGGAACGAAGTAGTCATCCTCAGCAGTCATGTTAATCTCAATTGTGCTGATAGCAAATGTTGCGTTGTTATCAGTACCAGTGATCTTAACTTTAGTACCTTCGATGTCTTCAGAACCAATCTTCACAGCTTGGCTTCCTGAACCAGCAGTCTCAACATCGTTATCACGAAGTTCCCATTTCTGAGCACCAACGTAGAATGTAGCGGAGTGGATACCACCAGCATAATCTTGGTAGAGAAGCTCGCTTACACCAATTTCGCTTCCATCAGATAAGATGAATGTGTCACCAACTGAAAGCTTGTTTGTTGCTTCACCGTTAACAGTGAATTTAGCGTCAGCTGCATCAACGTAGCTTAAGACGATGTCATACTTCTTTCCTGCAGCGTCGTAGGTTTTGGATTCTCCTTCAAGAAGAGTATCGGTTGCTGCACCAGCCATTAAAACGAGTTTAACGCTGTTCTCAGCAGGGGAGTTTGGTCTTCGAGCTTGAACAACTGTAAACTCTTTTCCCATAATACTGAGTTGAGTGTTTTCAAAGTCATCAAGGTAGGTACCGGTTGTACTGGAAGATCCAGATGAATCGGTAACGTCTGATTGAGCAGTTGAAGAGAACTCAATTTTATAACGAGCAAAAGGGTTGTCATTTTTAACGAAGAAGTGGTCAGCGGTTACGTCATCATCACTTTCAGAATACTTAACGATGGTTGAAGTCGTATCTGTGCTATCCCAGAATAAGAATTGTTGATATTCATATTCTTCTTCGTTGGTTGACCATTCGCCATCAGCCAATGCATCAAGCTCATCATCACCAATAAAAGTGTTGATTCCATTGATGGTTTCACCAGCAATTGTACTCTCGGATGCGTTGTTATTACCCATCTCATAGATCTTTGCTGATGTTCCTACTTCCCAAGCATCGCCTTCAACGGTAGCGGCTCCCGAAGCAGATTCTGCTTTAAGATACTTCATGCTGGTAGCTATATCAGTCATTGCGATGTTATCGATTGGTTTTGAATTTTCACCAATAACAAAGTAACCATTGAAGGATCCTTCAGAAACAAACATATGAGGATAATCCTTCAAATCAGCGGCGAGTGCGCCCATTGCAGTTGCTCCAAGCATGGCAGCGCCAGCTCCGACAGCAAACATGCGTTTTACTACTCTTTTAATTTCCATTCTCAAAACACACCTCCGTGTTTGAATATGCAGTTTTTCTATCCCTCTTTTTTACTCATCCTATAAAAGTTCCGAACGGCATACCCTGAAAGGTAAGTCATTTCGATTTTACAGGTGAGCCTGTTTTGATTTAGAGATCAACCCGTTTTACAAGAATTTCGTTTATAAGTCTTTCGCAAAAAGCCTACCAACTAATCCTAAAATTAGTGATATAACCGGCGTAGCGTTAAAATTTTCTAGAATTGGACGTTCACCATTGGGAAATGATGAAACCAGGATATAGAACAAAGTTCTAGAAAGACACCCAATCTTAAGGAGAGAAGGAAATACCATACTGGATACTCTATCGTCGAAAAGTTATTATAAATGCTATGGAAAAGCAAGGACATGAAAATCAGTGATTTAGTTTTGCCGGACTTTTTTAAGAACTACTATTCTCATTTTGACAGCCTTAGCCCAATTCAACAAAAAGCAGTTCAGGCTGGTCTTTTAGAGGGTGCATCGCTTCTGGTCTGCGCTCCGACCGCATCAGGAAAAACCCTCGTGGGGACGATGGCAATTGCCAAGCAGTTGGAACAAGGAAAAGTAATCTATCTTGTTCCTCTTAAAGCATTAGGTGCAGAAAAATATAAAGAATATAGACGGTGGTTGGATGGAACACCCTACTCGGCGGCGCTTTCAACAGGAGATAATGAGTATGATGGAAAGATTTTGGCACAAAGCAACTTACTCCTGCTCACAACGGAAAAATTAGATAGTCTGCTTCGTGAACGATTACCCTGGTTAACTGATGTTAAAGCCGTTATCATTGATGAAATACATCTCCTTAATGATCCCACACGCGGACCAACTTTGGAGATTATCATCACGTTACTTAAAATGCTCATCAAACCACAAATTATTGGATTGTCAGCGACCATTGGCAACCCGGAGGCACTCGCAGCATGGCTTCAAGCAGATCTTGTACGGGACACATGGCGCCCAGTAGAATTACAGCAAGGGATACATTATAATGATAAAGTAGAGTTTTATAGTAAGAAGGAGATATAATAAGATATTGACTCTATGAGATTCGCTAAACTAAATGAAATTCACTAATTAATGAAGTTTATTGAGATTATTTCATCACACGCACAGTATTTCCCCGTATGACACACCCATATATCCTTCCCTTATACCATATTTTACTCGGCTGAATGGGAGGTGGCGAGGATATCTTTAATTTTGATTACTTTCTTATGGAGTTCCGAACTTTTTGGATAGTGCAGCGCGATGGCCTGAAGATAATTATGCAGCGCAAGACCAAGGTTCCCTTGGCGCTCATAAACTAGACCAAGATTGTAATGGGCACGAGGATGCCGAGGTGCAAGCAGGAGAGCTTTTTTGAGGTACGCGATGGCCACACCGTATTTATTCTGTTTTTCGTACATTGCCCCAAGATTCACACACGCTTCGATATGGGAGGGTTGTTCACGCAAAGTTTGTTCAAAATATTGGATCGCAGTATTAAGATCATCAAGTTTGTAGTATGAAAAGGCTAGGCCAAAATAGATCTCAGTGAGAAGGCGAGATTTGGTACTATCACATATGATTTGACCCATAATTTGTTTATATAGATCAATACTTTCATTATATCGTTGCTGTTTTTGAATGAGCAGAGCTAGCTCTATTGCGGGTTCAAGAGGATTGGGATCAAGGCCTATTGATTTACGTAATGCTGTTTCGGCAGAACCATAATCCTGCAATTCTTTATATTGCATAGCAAGTTCAAAATAGGCTCTTGCGTTGGCAGGTTCCTCACTTATTTTTGTTATACCAAGCTGCAAGTATTGCAATGATTTTGTAGGATTCACACGTTTTTCGCCATAATGATGAATAGGAATAGATAAGGGGGCAATTTTATTGTGGCGGTTTTGGACCGATCGTTCTACAGTTTCATGCACTTTTCCTTCAAAATTGAAATCCTGATGATGTCGAAAGAGCCTTATTTTAGTTGATGGGTACCACCCCAGGAATTCATTTCCCGGGTGACCATGGGAATCGTGAAGATGAAAATGGCTTCGAGTAGAATTATTGGTGTAATTACGGGTAACAATAGAATACGCATCGACATGGGGATTCAGCAGCGCTTCGCGAATCACAGAATAATCGGAGGTTGTGATGATCTCATCAGCATCAATAACAAGAACCCAGTCTCCAGTAGCATGGAGTAAGGAATAATTTCGCGCGGCGGCAAAATCGTCAATCCAGCTAAAAGAAAATACTTTAGGCGTAAAAGCGAGTGCAATTTCGCGAGTTTTATCGAGACTTCCTGTATCCACCACAATAATTTCATCTGCGAGGGGTTGAATCGATTCAAGACAGGCGGAGAGGAATTGTTCTTCATTTTTCACAATAAGACATGCAGTGAGGCGGGGGGGACTAAGGAGATACAAGAACCGGGATGTCGAAATACCAATTGCACATTGCCGAGCATACTCGTAAGGCGCCTTGGTGAAACCTGGTTTTAATGTGACAGCACTACGAAATAACTCAAAGATAAATGGAAAGAGGGAATCATTGTACGCGCCTTGTGGATATGCAAAATGAAGTGGAGTTATGCCAAGAAGTTCTTTAAAACGGTCAATAGCATGTCGTAATTGGACCACCAATTCAGCTGGTTTTATTTCTGTTACATTATGGTTCTCTCTACCTACAGTGCCAAGCTCGAACCCTTGTTGTATAAGAGCGCGTAATTGTTTTACGCTTAGCATGCCTTGTGTACCAATGCCAATCGCGCTTAGGTAGAGGGTTCCTTTAAAGCCGTAGTGATCAAGTAGGGGCAAAGCGTAGGTGTAAAACTCTTCGGAGGGGTCATCAAAGGTAAGGACGATTGCAGCAAATGGAAGTTCCTTTTTTTGCGTGATGGCCTGTTCAAGTTCAGTCATTGAAATGGTTCGATAGCATTTTTCATACAGAAGTTGGAGATGAGCTGCGAATTCTTCAAAATTAAATGATGGAGCACCAGAATTAGAAGTGTCCGAATTAGAAAAAGCATACTGCAGGATGGGAATAGATTGAGGGTTCATGAGAGTAGCAGAGTACGAATTATGGTATAGTTGGACCTTGTGGGAGAGTGCTTATATGCTTTTGCATGGGCACGTATATGGAGAATATTGAACGAAATATCTTTTTGAGAAAGTTGATTTTGGATACGACATAGGTACTCCACAAACTGGGTGAGATTTTTGGGTGAATCAGTTTTGGTACAGCGCTCAAAATCAATGAGAACGGGATGGTTCTGCGCAGTTACAATAATATGCTTAAAAGGATGGTGCATCTCTTCTTTTGTATAATGCTCTTGATCCAACGCAAAGCATTGAGCCAGAAGCTTTCCTAGAACACGGCGGACCTGAAGGGCGTTAGCGGAGGGAAGCCAGGAAGGGAAAGTGGTACCATTAATGAATTCCATAATGAGGTAGTCTTTATTGCCTGCGTAGAACTCTGGACCAATGCCTAAGCGATTGACATCCCGGAGAACACGGCATTCAAGGTCAAGGCGGCAAGAGGGACTTGCTGGTTGGTTTATTTTGATCGCGACGAGTTTGGGGAAACGGTTGTTTAATTGTATCCCTTTATACGCGGCACTGTAGAAAACCTCACTTCGTTCGGGGTTCAGGCCGACTCGCTTTTTAGATGTGAAGCGGGAGTGCGGGCCCTTCCCCGAGGGAGGATCCCCTTCCGCAATCACCGGGAGATTTGAGAACCGCTCTTGGAGTAGGCGCAAACCCCCTTTTTCTACAGTGCCTTTATACACCAAGCCTCGTTTTCCCTTATTATAATATAGAATGGAACATATATTGTGGGATTCGATACTTTTTCGCAGTGGGTTTTTGGTGATACGGTAGACATAAAGGGTTTCAAATGATACTTTTTCGGTGCCTAGTTCTTCCCAACTGAGAAGATTTTGAGCAAGAATCTGCTCTATTTTGACTTTATGAGTGAGGGTGGAGAAGAGGAAGAGGATTTGGCCATCCGTTTCGAGGTAATCGGATACTTCTTGGAAAAAGCGCTCGGAGAGCTCGTAGCCTTTTTTTCCACCATAGAGTGCAGGGTCAACTATACCAGGATCCTGTGGGAGGTAAGGAGGATTGAAAATGATTGTATTAAATTTGGTTTTTGGGACATTTTGAAAGAGATCGCTTTGTTTGACTTTGATGTGGGGAAGGTTCTCAGTTTTTATATTTTCTTGAATGGCAGGCTCTGGTGAAAACCTCACGTCGTGAGCCACCGCGAGCTTCGATCTCATCGCTTCTTGCATCCGATTATGCTCAGCCCCGGAGGGGCCAACCCCCTCTTCGCATTCTGAAAGGAAATTAGAGAAAGATCGACTGAGGCTGGCGGTGGACTTTTTCATCAGAGCCTTAAATGAAGTTATTGCTTTGGAGTTAATATCTACTGCAAGAACGGATTCGACATGCCAGTTTTGCGCGGCAGCGATGGCCTGGATTCCTGAACCGGTTCCCATGTCAAGGACTTTGCCATTGGCATAATGGTGGACGTACTTTTGGAGAAGGAAGGAGTCTTCGGCGGGCTCGTAGATGGGATACATGAGACTGCAGAAAAAGGAAGAATTGATAAATGTTGTTTTAATGTTTTAGAGATTCCATTAAACAATTTAATTCATACCTAATCCGGATGTTTGACTCCATTAATAATTTGGCCGGGGGTGAGATTATGATGTACTTTGCTGTGATCTGAAACAAACGCGCCTAATTTTTCTTTTCCAGAATCAAATACTTTTCCATTGATGGAAACTTCAACGGTCAGATGAGGGGAATGGAAAGGTTGGCAATTGGTGAGAGTTACACCAGAATCAATCGTAACGTCTTCACCTAAAACGGAATCTGATATGGAGCAGCTTTCTCCCACCACACTGTTTGAACCAATTACTACATTGTGAAGATGAACATTATCAGCAACTACACAACTGTTTCCAATTGCAGTAAACCCACTTACAGTTACATTACGACCGAGTTGGGTATTTTTTCCAATCACGATATTACCAGACACAACACAATTATCGCACAATATCGAATTCTCTCCGATGTCAGCGGTTCCGCTTAAGCGGACGTTTTGACCCAGTTTGCCTTTGATGGAGATAGTTTCTGATTGGTGCAAGAGAAGTTCGGTAGCATCAAGAATATGCCAGGGGTACCCTACGGGAATCCAATACCCCTGCACAATTTCAGCGAACATTTTGTTTTGCTCGGCGAGTCTTTTGACGGCATCGGTTAGCTCATATTCTCCACGGATGGAAGGTGTTAGTGTATGCAGGAGGGGAAACACTTCAGGACTAAAGCAATAGAGACCAGTATTCACGTAATGCGAGATGAGAACCGGCGATTTTTCTACGATTTCTTTTACGCGGTTGTTTTCAATAACAACCGCACCAAAAGCGGAAGGATCGTCTTTGTATTGAACTAAAAGACAATTGTCATAGCACGAAAGGTTGATAATATCAGTTCGAGAAAAGAGATCGTCACCATTCATTACGATGCATTTTTCATGAATGTATTTTTCGGCAATAAGTAAAGCATGACCGGTTCCTTTTTGTTCTTCTTGAATGACATAGGTTAATTTTATCCCTTTATAATAATGTCCAAAGTGATCAATGATCATATCTTTTTTATAGCCAACAATGATTATTGCTTCAGATACTAGACCCACCATATGATCTAGGTTGTGTTCCAAAACCGGTTTATTGGCAACAGAGATGAGCGGTTTTGGTTTCTCTAAAGAGAAAGGGTAAATACGAGTTCCAATTCCGGCGGCTAAGATTACGGCTTGCATTGTATTTCATCAATAATGAGAGGGACGTTTTCTAAAGTTGATACGATATAGTGAGGACTTTGGGTATACTCAGCCTCAAGACCTCGACCCCACTGAATATGAATTGTCCACATGCCTAGTTCCAACGCGGGGAGCAAATCAGTCTTAAATTTATCGCCACAGACAACTATATTGGATGAGGGAACATGAAGGCTATTAAGGATGTGCTTATAGTGTATAGCTTTATCATAATGATGAGTGATGATGATTGTTTCGAACCACTCGGGGTTTATACCTACACGAATCATTTTTTTGTATTGATCTTCTTCGACCCCCATTGTTACGAGAATCAAGGTGTGTTTAAAGCGTAGTTTGGCAAGGCAATCAAGAGCCCCAGGAACGAGTTTGAGAGGAATGTTGTCCATTCCGGAATAGTATTCTTGGATGGCGATGTCGTGAAAACGAGGAGGAAGATGGTATTTAGAACAAAATTTTTCGAATGTGGCTTTACCACTTTGGGCAGTGTTATCAATTTCAATAAGACTGTTCCAATAGGTATCACGGCTAGAAATGGGTAATCCAGCTTTGATCATTGCATCGAGTGCATCGCGCAATTTGACAGGCCTCGCTGAGCCACTCGTATCGATTAAGGTGTCATCAAGATCAAAGATTATCCACAATGTTCATCAACTCGCGAGCTAGTTTTTGAGAATCATGACGAATGAGGTTACGTTTTAATAAATCGCCTTTCTGTATTTCTTTAAGTTCAGAGCTCAGCAGATTCGCTTCTATGCAGCGCCCATCATGAAGATCATTTTCCACGAGACCACCTTCTTGGGCATACATCTCAAGGAGCTCTCGAGGTGGCTTTTGGCTATTCACAATGATATGATCAAAGATATCTTTACCAATGAAATGATGCATTTTTTCAAGGTAGTGTGTTGTTTTGAAGTTCGGGGTTTGGCCATGCTTATTAATTAGATTGAGTACAAGGATTTTTTTTGCTTTAGATTCGCGCAGTGCTTTACTTATTCCCTCAACAAGAAGATTTGGAATGAGACTCGTATAAAGGCCACCTGGACTGATGATAATGAGATCAGCATTCATTATTTCATCGATTGCATGCGGATTGGCTTTGGGAAATGGTTCTAAATACATGGTTTTGAATCCTTTATGAAGTTCAGTAGATTGAAGTACTTCTCTCTCACCAGTGAGTATTTTACCATCATGTAAAACCATGATGAGACGGACATGGTGCGTAGTAACAGGGATCACTTTTCCTTTAATCGCGAGAACTCGTCCTGTTTCCTCTACTGCTTTTTCAAAGCTTCCGGTTACTTTTTCGAGTGCAGAGAGAAAAAGATTGCCAAAACTGTGGCCTTGGAGCCCCCCATTTTCAAAGCGATAATTCATCAGCGATCGCATGAGACGGCTCGAATCAGAAAGGGCAACAAGACATTGGCGAACATCGCCGGGTGGCAAGACGCCGAGTTCATCGCGAAGAATGCCGGTTGATCCGCCATCGTCGGCCATGGAAACAACCGCGCAGAGTTCAACAGGATAACTTTTGAGACCGGAAAGAACAACGAAGTTGCCTGTGCCCCCACCGATAACCACAACTTTTTTCACAGGTGAGTGAGAGGAAGATTATTTTTAAGGGTTATGAAAGAGTGAATGAGAAGAGATGTCTTTTGGAAATCCTAAGGAATTTTTTTTAGGTGCAAGGAGGGAACACAAATTTTTCAAGGCCTAGTTCTTGACAAACTACACTTTCTAATAAGTCCACAGTACCAAATTTCGTCTTTGGACACACAATTATCTTTCCTGAATAGGCGATTTTAGCTAGGTCGGGATCGTCTGAAGAATAAATGATCGTAGGTATAGAATAGAGGTTGGCAATTCCATTGAGAAGACCATACCCATCAAGAATGGGCATGCCTAAATCAGTAATAAGAAATTGAGGTGGAGTTGTTGGTGCAAGTAAATAATTGAGTGCTTGTTTGCCATCAGGAAATGCGTGAACGTCGTAGCCCCTCATCCCAAAACCATCTTCTAGGGAGCAGCGAATTCCATTCATGTCTTCGGCAATTACGAGGGAAGCTTTGGCCATAAGTAGTCGGGTCTAGCCCATGGAAGATTCTTTATAAGAATTACTATGATTTTATAGCAACTTAAAGAATGGGGAGTAAAATGACGATTCTTCACGAAGAGAACATTTATTAAAAGAGATAGTATCTATACAACATGGCCCTCAAGCAAGTATGTGTTATTTCTGAGCCGTGGACGTACTGCTCCCAATCAGGGTCGGGCAGTGATTTTGGGATGAAAGTGTGTATTTTTGATGAACCACGGGTGACCTATATCAAAACAAGGGATAGAATTACAGGAGCTGATGGTATTGTGTGGAAACCGCGTGATCCTGAGAAGTATTATGATGAGCGATTACGCAGGATTGAGGAACATAGAGTACTCTCACCACATCACCGGCTTGATGATCTCGTACTGTACCTACGCGAAGTACCAATGAGTTATAGAAAGCCAACTATCACGCAAGTGATGATGGAGAATGAAGATTTAACGAGGTTATTTCAGGTTACAAGAGACGAAAAGGAAGTATATGATATTGTCGAACGTTATACGTTAGTCCCTTACGATTCTAAGAGGTAGTTATGTCCTAATTAATAAAGAGATTCTACTCGGAAGAAATGTTACCTATTAGAAAAAAGATCGGTTAAAAAGAGAAAATAATAAAAATAAAAAAATCTATTCCTCAACGAAGTCTTCGATTGGAGCTTTGAATTCTTCTGCGTTTTTAATAATTCCACGACGTATCATGTACTCGCGGGCAACGATGAAAAATACCAGACCAACGGATTTTTTTCCTTTATTATTACAAGGGACAACCAAATCAAGATTATTGGATTGATTATTGGTGTCACACAAGGCGATAACAGGAATTCCAACTTTAGCTGCATCTTCAACGACGTTCTTATCAGGCCAAGGGTCACACACGAAGACGACTTTAGGTTCGGTGAAGGTTTCTAGATTAGGATTCGTTAAAATTCCAGGTGGATAACGACCACAGATAACTGGAATGCCGGTAAGTTTGGTTAATTGTTTGAGGGCTTTCCAGCCATTTTCACGGCGGCTGACAATTAGGATGTCTTTTGGTTCATACTGAACAAGAAGGTTAATTGCAGTGGCGATTCGCTCATCAATTTTTTTAAGATTAAGAACGCTAAGTCCATCGGGGCGAGTCTTGTAAATGAAGTTCGCCATATATTTTGTTTTGAACTTTGTTCCGATGTGAATACCGGATTTAAGATATTCATTACTATCAATCAATAGGGTTTCCTGTTTTTCAGGTGTTGGTATGGTTGCTGTTGTCATGGTTTCACGTTGTTATTTTTTATATTTTAATGATACTATTCTTTTGATTCTAGTTTATTATAAGGCAAGAAGACGGGAAATTAATTTCACGCGTCTGCATTTTTTGTTGCCTCATGCAGCAGTCTTATTCAAGGCGAATAAGGTTGGCTATACAGTTTGATAATGGAGGGTTATTTAAAAAGGTTTGGGCGGTATTGGAATGAAAGTGGAATCGTGTAAGTTTCTATTATCAAATCATTTCGTGCGGGGATCCAAATTTTAGGTGTTGAAATTGGTCCAAGACGATTGTCAAATACATGATCCTGCTCTTCAAATGGATTGTCTTCATGCATGACGGGGTCGAGATGACCGGTAAGCATGGCATGTAAGTACAATTCTTGACCAAATGACTCACCGACAGCTTGAAAGAAATGTTCTGTTAAGAGCCGATCCCGTTTGCTTTTGATCCCAAGCCGTGATGCGGCTATGCTAAATCGTGATACACAATCATCATAATGGAATCCACCCACCACCAGTTCTTCAAGTCCCATTATCGATTGTAAGGTGTGGAGTAAGGTTTTTTCATCAGGATATTGGCACTCGTCGCGGTGCTGCATTTCTGTTATTTTCACATTGAGGAGATAATCTTAATCACGAATTTCAAAAATGCATGAGATCTGAAGAGCGTCGTG
>CAYIEX010000005.1:0-27198 GCA_964362485.1 uncultured Methanosarcinales archaeon
TTTTCTTTCATTTCGGTTTCAGTCGCTGAACCAACTTTAAAGACCGCTACACCGCCCCCAAGTTTAGCAAGGCGTTTACGAAGGTCTTCTTTTTTCCAATCTGAATCTGTGTTGATTATTTGTGATTCAATTACATTTTTTCGTAAATCAATATCATTCTTGTTTCC
Organism: uncultured Methanosarcinales archaeon; assembly: GCA_964362485.1. Lineage (GTDB taxonomy): Archaea > Nanobdellota > Nanobdellia > Woesearchaeales > GW2011-AR9 > CAMAVK01. Next base: position 168 of record CAYIEX010000005.1, read on the forward strand.
TTTTCCTTCAATAATGGTGGTTGATTCACCATTTACTGTTATGCGACGAGCACTTCCGAGATGCTCATCAGCTTCTTCGATTTTCATCCCTTTTTCTTCCGTGATTACTTTTGCTCCAGTAAGTATGGCAATATCTTCAAGAATCTCCTTTTTATCATCACCAAAGCCTGGTGCTTTTATAGCACATACTTTGAGTGCACCACGTAAAAGATTGAGAACAATGGCAGTTACGGCCTCACCTTCTACATCATCCGCAATAATAAGTAAAGGTCTACCTTCTTGCGCGACACGTTCAAGAACAGGAATAAGTTGCTTAATAGTGCTAATTTTTTTGTCGGTGATTAGAATGTAGGGGTCCTCAAGCTCACAGACATTTTTCTCAGCGTCAGTTACCATATAAGGAGAAATGAAACCGCGATCAAATTGCATTCCTTCTACTACATCGAGGGATGTTTCGATGCTTTTGGCCTCCTCAACGGTGATTATACCATTGTTACCAACTCTTTGCATAGCATCAGCGATGAGTGTTCCGATGATGGCATCGTTATTTGCAGAAATCGTGGCAACTTGAGCTATTTTTTCTTTATCTTTAACTTCGACACTTCTTTTCTTTACTGCCTGTACGGCTTCGTCTGTTGCTCTTTCTATTCCTCGTTTAACATCCATTGGATTGGCGCCAGCCGTGATGTTCTTAAGTCCCTCCATGATCATTGCTTGCGCTAAAAGAGTAGCGGTTGTGGTGCCATCTCCGGCGTTGTCTTGAGTTTTTGAGGCTACTTCACGTATGAGTTTGGCACCCATATTCTCAAATTTATCTTTAAGCTCAATTTCTTTAGCAATGGTAACGCCGTCGTTTGTAACAAGCGGACTTCCCATGCGGTCAAGAACAACATTGCGGCCTTTGGGACCCAAGGTTATTTTTACTGTGTTTGCGACTTTATCAACACCACGCAGAAGAGCTTGGCGCGCGTTTTCATCGAACATTATTTGTTTTGAAACCATAATCTCACCTTATTTCATTATCATTGTATCTTTATTTACTTTAGGATTGCCCTTGTTTTGATTGTTCACTCTTTTGAGGTTCTTTTTTTTGTGGGAATTTTATGAGAGTCCATTGTTGGTTTATTTTTTTACTATATTACCCTAAATTTGCCATGTTCTAGGCTATGCTTTAATTATATTAGTTTAATTTTATTATTTATTTTTGCTACTCTAATTTTGCGAGAATATCTTTAAATTCCACAATGAGGTACTTTTGGTTATCATACTCAAATTCTTCGTTACTGTATCCACCATATAGGACATGGTCGCCTTCGTGTAGAGGTAGTGGTTTTCCATCTTTTCCTACACCAACTGCCATTACTATTCCTTCTTTTTTTTCTTCTCGGGCTGCTTCAGGAATATAAATTCCCCCCTTTGTTTTGGTTTCTTTTTCTTTTGTTTTTAATAGTACTCGTTCACCAATAGGTATAATCTTCATAGTATTGCACCTCCGTGTCTTTAATTAAGAAATGGCCAATGCGTTTAAACTTTATTTTTGGATATAACGGTTCTTAGTTTTTCAAAACTCGTTTTTATAGCTTGTGGAGAGCCCCAGCCATGTGAGTGAATGCTTGTTTTAAGATTTGTCGTACTGATAGCAAGGTGACATTCTCTTTTGGAGAGGCCACGAAATTGTTCCTTTTGTTTTTTTAAATGTACATTAATTCGGCCTTCACCCAGTTGGAGAGCGAATTTTTCGACTCCGGCGCGAACCATTGCCTCTATTTCGGATTTTGCCTCTTCCTTCTCCGGACAAAGCACGGTAATTTTAAGTGCATCGTCATACGGACTCTCGCTTAATTCTGTCATTGCCATCCGTAAAGTAATAACTTCATTCCTTATTAATTTATTGTTGTTGCTTCACTCAAATCCCATTCATTTTGGCGGGTCTTATTATGTGTTCTGGATTATGGATACAGCAGATGGCTTAGAATGAGGATGAATTGACTTTTCTGAAATCAGGTGATTCAGGCTAGCCTGAATTTATCGTAAAACCTTACTTCTTGGCTTACAATATCTTTTTATAGTGAGGTAAGCCTAAAACAGGAATGGCTTCCGTGATTGATTATGCAACCCAAGGTACACGGATTTTCTTTTCTAGTTTAAAGAGTCGAATAATACCTGAAGAGTATAAGGGGAATGCGTCGCAGATATGCGCAGCGATTGTAAAAGAGTGTTGGAATGGACAGTATTTTCAAACTTCGACTACCAATTTTACGCAGTTTTGGACACGCGATTTTGGCTGGTGTACTCAATCACTATTGAAATTGGGATATCACAACGAAGTCGAAAAGACGATTCGCTTCGCCTTAAATAGATTTCAAATGCAGGGTAAGGTAACAACTACACTGACACCGGGAGGTAAGCCTTTTGATTTCCCTACAATGGCGGTCGATTCTCTACCATGGCTCATTCATAGCATTAAGATTTCCAAATTTCCAGTTTATAATTATCGGAATTTCCTCAACTCACAAATCAAGCGCTGGTATGATAAAGTGATTAATCCGCAGTTAGGACTTGTTCGTACCGATGTCCATTTTTCATCAATGAAAGATTTTGCGCTGCGTAAAAGTTCATGTTACGATAATTGTATGGTGGCGATGATGGCCCAGGATCTTGAAGACTTAAAGCTTTATAACCCTCTTGCTCAATACGACTATCAATCGTTACTCGTGCATCATTTTTGGAGTGGTCAATATTTTTACGATGATTTAAAAAAACAAGACTATGTGGCAGGTGATGCTAATTTATTTCCATTCATTGTGGGAGTCGTTAAAGATAAAGAAATGCAGGAATTTGCGTTTGAAGCAATCAGACGAGAGGGTTTAGATCTACCATTCCCATTAAAATATACTAAAGAGAGGCAGAATCTACCTTTTATTTGGCAGGAAACATTTTTGCGCAATTATGAAAGTAATGCGATTTGGATGCATATGGGGCCTCTTTACATAAAGGCTTTACAACAGGTTGATAAAACGAGAGCAGAGAAATTACATCAAGCTTACGTTCAGTTAATAGAAAAACATAAAACCTACCCCGAAGTTTGTTTTCCGGATGGAAAATTGTATAGCAGTCCAGTTTACAATTGTGATCGGGGAATGTTGTGGGCTGCGAATTTTTTAACTCTATGAGGATTCATCTTCTGGTTTGTCACCATTCATCTTTTTTGAGCCGGTTGGGGCAAGCATGGAGAGGCGTAATGGTCTTACTTCATCGTCTAGGTAGGAGGAATGAGCTGGGTTCGTAGATTATTGATTGAACTTGGCAGAATGGTAGTGTGTTGCACAAGTCCGGTGTATTTATTTAATAAAATATATTGGTTAATATCGGCACGGACTTTTTCTTTTGGGTAAGTTCCATTCTGTTGGTACTCGTCAAGTACAGGATGAGCAGGAAAGGTGGAACTTCTAAACGCGACGGTTACAAGATCTGATTCCTTACCATTGTCAGAATGCTGCATATCAAAGAAAAGATCAGACAACTCGCCTCTTTTTTTTGTTTGCCTTGCAATTATTATTCCTTGCTGAATTATAGTGGGCTGATTTGATTCTCGGGGGATCCCAATACGTTTCTCGAGCAAGATTTGTCCACCACGTTTTGTTTGAAGATAGATGTTAAAACCACCATATTCATAGCGTTCGTCTTGCTCAATTGGGAATTCTCGGGATGAAACGTAGAAAACTAAGGAACGATCAAAGTTGTGAGCAATTTGGTATACCACTCTATCGATCCAAGGAATATAGGAGTCATCATGTAGTGAAGGAAGGGTCATATAGTTGAAAATGTTTTTTACTTTATATAACTTACTGTGATTATTACTTTTAAGTTACTATTTTAAACATCCCTTAGCCGTATAGCCAATATCTTTTAAAATACGATATCTTTTAAAATAAGTGGGTATGTTCTAAGGTATGCCTTTTTTCTCCATTATCATCCCAGCTCACAACGAGGAGGGATACATTCGAGAGACACTTCATAGTATTAATTCATCTACGTATCAAAATTTTGAGGTTTTAGTCGTTGCCAATGGCTGCACCGATAAAACTGAGGAGATCGTTCGCAAACGTGCTGATGAAAGGGTGAAACTCTTTTCACTTGCTGAAGCGAATGTTAGCAAGGCACGTAATTTTGGGGCTGATCTGGCACAGGGTGAGATTTTGTTATTTTTAGATGCGGATACGAAGTTGCATGCTCATTCCTTGCAACGAATTGCAACCGATTTTAAAAATGGTTTTAGTTATGGGACCACACGAACGGTGCCGGATCGAGAAGGATTAAAATATAGCGTTATGTTAGGACTTAAGAATTTTTATTTACGTACGGGTGTGTATAAAGGCTGCAGTGGAGCATTTATTTGTAAAAAAAATGATTTTGTTGATGTGAAGGGCTATAATCCTGATATGCAGATTCGTGAACATCATGAGTTAATCAAACGTTTAGGGGATAAGGGGAAATATGCTTTTATTGATACCCCTGTGACTACATCGATGCGTCGATATGCTGAGTGGGGGATGCCAAAATGGGCCTGGTTCTGGGTGAAGAGTTGGGCTTTGAATAGAAAGAAGGAGTATGAGAAGATACGATGATTAAGACAAATGTTGATAACGATGATGCGATGTTAGAGGAGATTAAGGCCATTAAAGCCAGAAATGAGCGGGTGGAACGTGATAAAGCATGGGAGACTAGTTGGTTTCGTCGTGGGGCGGTAGCGGGACTTACGTATGGGGTAGTAGTTCTTTTTTTTGCAGCTGCCGGAGTGGAGAGACCCTATATCAATGCACTGGTGCCAACGGGTGGATTTTTGTTGTCAACTCTATCTTTAGATGTACTGAAGAAGTGGTGGATAAGAAAAAGGAGTTAAAGAAAAGTTTGCGTAATTGATATTTTTTAGGCAAACTGATCTGTTAGCATACTAATGATTTTGTTCCTTCTTCTAAACAAATTAGTTTGTTGTTTAGTGTATCATAATACTGAATTTCGGGATTATCTACACGCTCTTTGCAGCATACACTTTTAGCTTGGTTGACAACAAATGCGTCATAAGATGCCTGAAGGGTGGCTAAATTCTTTGCTAAGATGCTGTTGTCTTCAAGACACTCTTGTTGCAACTCTGCTTGCTGTTTGGAAAGATCATCGTTTGCTTTTGTTTGCAATGCGGTGTTATCACGTTTAAGATCGGCAATTGCCTCATCTTTATCTTTGATAGTTGTTTGAAGAAGGTCTATCTTTATGTTAGCATTTTCGGTTGAAGATTTAAGGTTGGCTTGCAGAGTTGTTCTTTCACTTTGGCAGGTGCTGAGTTGAGTCTCTTTTTCACCTAGATCTTCTTCGAGCCGATTTGCTAAATTGGTATATACGGTTTTGTTGGCCTGTGCGATTATAAGTTCAGTCTTCAGATTGTGTACGGACTGGCCATATTCATCTATACTGTAATTTGTTTTTTGAACATCCTGATAAATACTATATCCTATTAAAGAAGGTCGGATAAATGCGATAATAAATATAACTGCAATGATCGCACTCAAAAAGAGTACCCACATAGAGCGATTGCTTTGGGAAGAGTGTGCTTTGATATCTCGATCGCCTCGGTTCATACTTGTAAGGGAGTACGGGTGATTTAAATAGTTAATTGTATTTATTCTGAAAGACTGAAATAATCGTACAAAATTGTTCGGCCTTTCAGATAATACTGCGCGTTAAAATGTATGAATATTACGGACGCACAGTATATAACGCCGGAATTCTATATTATTTAGGTCCTAGTTTAATCAAGTAACATCGGGGATATATACCAAAGGACTGAAATTTTCGTACAAAATTTCTGCCCTTTGTATATACAACGGACTGGATAATTTGTACGGCTAATTCTGTCCGTTGGTATACGCTGCGAGACTTAAAAAAGCAGATTTTATTAACGAGTTGTCACTTATGAGATTATGATTATTACAATTACGGGTAACCCGGGAAGTGGTAAAAGTACACTTGCGAAGATTCTTGCTCAGAAGTTGAATGCTGAGCGCATCTATGTTGGCGGAATGTTTCGTGAAATGGCGCGGGAAAAGGGGATGAATCTCGAGGAATTTAATTTGTATGCAAGGAGTCATTCTCAAGTTGATGTTGACGCTGATATGCGATCGGCTATGAAAGCACGGAAATTAGAAAAGGAAGGGAAAATTGTACTTGCTGAAGGAAGAATGCAATTCCATCTTCTTCCAGAGTCTATTAAGATTTATGTCCATGTTGATTCAAAAGAGGGTGCACGACGAATTTGGAATGATTTGCAGGCAACGAGGGAAGGTATGGAGAGAAACCAGAAAAAATTCAAATCCTATGAAGAAGCTCTCCGGGGAACGCTTGAGCGAAATATAACAGATGCCAAACGGTATAAGAAGTTGTATGGTGTTGATATTACGAATTTAAAATTGTATGATTTTGTGGTGGATACAACGTTGATGACGGCAGATAATGCGGCGGCGAAGGTGTTGGAGTTTGTAAGGCAAAAAGATAAATCTCCACGAGCAAAGAAAAGCTTATAAATAGTATAGGGCACGGGTTAGCCATGGCAAACACAATTCAAACTCATGATTTTATTGAAGTTGATTACACCGGAAAACTTGTGGATGGTGCTGTTTTTGATACTACTGTTGCTGATGTGGCAAAGAAAAATAATATTTTTAATCCAAAACTCAACTATTCCCCGGTTACAATTTGTCTTGGTGAAAAACAAATTCTACCCGGTCTTGACCAGCACTTGTTAGGTAAAGAAGTGGGAAAATCTTTTGTTGTAACGCTTGAAGCAGAGGAAGCATTTGGGAAGCGTGATGTAAAGCGCGTTAAAATTGTGCCTCTGACCACATTTAAAGATCATAAAGTTCAGCCGTTTGCTGGTCTACAAATTGATGTTGATGGTGAGATGGGTACAATAACGAGTATTTCGGGGGGTCGTGTTATTGTGAATTTTAATCATCCTTTGGCGGGTAAGCAAGTTATGTATGAAGTTAGACCTCTTCGTACAATAACTTCTGTTGAAGAGAAGGTCAAAGCGTATTTGCATACTACATTACGTTTGCCGGTAGAGAAATTAAAGGTTGTTGCTGAAGCGGAGACTACGAGGGTGGAAATGCCTTTTGCTATGCCTGAACAGCTGTTTACCATGCTCGCTGCAAAGCTTGAAGCGGTGACTGGAGCAAAAGGAATTACGTTTCATGTTGTTAGTGGTCAGAAAGACTAAATTCATAATCTATTTTCATAACTAGTTTAGTCTGTTTTGTACGATAGATACCTAATCAAGGTGGGATCATGAAAAATCTATGGAAAATTGCCGGGCTAACAGCACTATTAAATACGAGTTGTTCTGAAGAACAAACATCGGCAGATGTAACCATAGATCGAAATAAACTTCTATTCCGAGCATGGGCAATGGAAGATGAACGCCGCGGACCCACTGTTGAGGAATTCATAGCCAGGAAAAGAAATTGTGATTTGGACGGTATAAAGCCCGTAGATTTGGATGATGCACTTTCTACGCTTTATACCGATGCGGGAAGAGCGTATGTTGTGCGTCAGATATTAGATCATCTTAAATTTGAAACATGGGTGGAAGTTACTGGAGGACCAACAAGTGATTGTGTCGGCAAAGCGATGCCACTTTCCGAGAAGCGAGTTAAAGATGCCACCATTTATTACTTTGCCTGGTGCAAACATCCAATAGGATTAAACATTGGGAAGCAGGCATTATATGTTACAGCTGATAAAGAAAGCTATGATTACAATGTTTTTTTGCAAATAATGAACACTGGTCTCGAATGCGAACGGGCTGTCCATGAATACGATCGTTATACAAAGGAATTTGATCCTACCTCTACTTGTCAATCACTGGTACAGGAAGCAGAACAAGAAGGCGATAGTTATCCGATTGCGTACTTTATGAGTAAGATTGAAGAGAGGGAACAGAGTAAAAAATCAAAGAGCCGCAGGAATATTCGAGGTAAACATCCGTGTCCAATTGGATTAAGGCTGCGGGGGTTTGAGGTTGCAGGGAAATTTGTTAATGCAAGGAATCTTGCGTACAAGCACAGTCTTACCGAACAAGGGCATGCTTATGAAGTTATTGCTAAGGTTCTACAGCAAAAGTACGAGTTGTGGTAGAGTAGTATTGTCTAGTGATTTATAATACACAAATCCCATAAAGCAATCTCAAGATTACGATGCGGATACCACCAAAGATTTATTCTTTTCTCATCAAAAGGCTCAACCATACGCTGCAAGAATGCTGTTGTCTTTTCTTTATTTACAATGTCAGATTTATAGAAAGGGGGGGAGACAACGTGATTGTTGCCGTTTAGGATTTCAAGACATTGTTGATGATACATTCTCCTTTGATCTAACTCTTGATAAATTTGTTCTTTCATAGAAGCTGGTGCTGCAATAACATTACTCTTATCTTCTAAGTCAATTCGTGGAAATTTTGTCCATTTCCGATATTCACCACTGGCATAGAGCATTGTTTCAAATATATAACCATATCCACTATCTTTTTCACTTTGAAGTCTACCCTCTCTTCGGGCCCGGTGTACAGCTGGAATAATATTTTTGGTTGAAACATCATACATGCCCAAGTTCCCTATGCTGTTAGTATGCATAAACTGAAGCGGCTCATGGGTTAAGAGAGCGGGCAATGGAACAAATACACCTACACCACCTTGAAAATCAACTCTGGAATCAAAGTCCCGATTAGAATATTTATAGGAAACGTGGCCGGGTGAGAAGGAGATGGATGAATTGAGCCCGGGCACCGGCTCATATTCTCCCCGATGGGTATGTACTCTTCCGAGGAGCCAATAAACTTCCTCAGAACATAATAGAAACCTACTGAGGAGTATATCAAGAAAGCCTTCCATCCTTGTAGTATAAGCTCCATACACGCTGATTTTTTCATCAGGAAGTGTTTGATATAGGGTACGTATCTCTGATTCATTCATGATTATTAAAAAATGAGGTTTATTTAAAGTTCTTTGCGTCAAATGTGCTAAAAATTGGTTCCCTTTGGGGGATAATAACCTTACTTTTTGAGTGCAATAAACCTTATAAATGCGGGTTCACTTGTTTATTTTATTAAGAGGGGAAACGATGGATACGTATATTGATGATACACGCACGGCGGTTCGTAGGCCTACTAGTATGACTACTTCTGAAATGACACCTAAACAGCGCGCTAACCTTGAAGTTGATGAGGAATTAGAACGTTTAATTGCAAGTCAAAAAACACGCATTAAAGTTATTGGTTGTGGTGGTGGCGGCAATAATACGATTAATCGAATCTCGGAAGTTGGTATTAAAGGTGTCGAAACGATTGCGATTAATACGGATGCACAGGATCTTCTCTATACTACTGCTGACAAAAAGCTTCTCATTGGGAAAGAATTGACTCATGGACTTGGGGCTGGATCGAACCCAAAAATCGGTGAGGAATCCGCTAAAGAAAGTGAGCACGAACTTAAGAAACTTGTTGAGGGCTCTGATTTGATTTTCATTACCTGCGGCCTTGGTGGGGGTACTGGTACTGGAAGTGCGCCCTATGTTGCCCAGATTGCTCGTAAGATGGGAATTTTATCTGTTGCGATTGTGACTATTCCGTTTAGTATGGAGGGATCACACCGCTTTGAAAATGCGATGATTGGACTTGAGAAACTAGAACAAAATGTTAATACATTGATTGTTATTCCTAATGAAAAACTCTTGGAACTTGCGCCGCATTTACCACTTCAAACGGCGTTTAAAGTTGCCGATGAAATCTTAACGAATTCGGTGAAGGGTATTGCTGAACTTGTTACCAAGACCGGTTTAGTTAATTTGGATTTTGCCGATGTTAAAACGATTATGAGTGAGGGCGGCACAGCCATGATTGGTGTTGGTGAATCTGATGGTGAAAATAGGGCGATGGAGTCTGTTACGAAAGCGCTAGAAAATCCTCTGATTGATATTGATATATCCAATGCTACTGGCGCATTGATAAACATCTCTGGTGGCGAGAATTTAACGCTGGATGAATCTCGGATGATTGTGGAAACCATTGGTGGGAAGCTTGATAAGCGAGCTAAAATTATTTGGGGCGCGCAAATTTACAAGGATCTGGAAAGAACGATTCGCACAATGGTGATTATTACTGGTGTGCGCTCGGAGAATATTTTTGGCGAGAGTAATCAGATGGGTAAGAAAAAGAAAAACGCCATGGAAAATGAGCTGGGAATTGATTTTATGAATTAAGGGGTTTATTTTTCTTTTTTGACTGATTTTTGTTGACAATACTCTAATATGTCATCAAAATAGCTTTGGAGCTTTGTACTTAGCGTATGGTTCCTTAATTTTTTATCTTCTAAGTCCACTATTCTTTGGAAGTTTTTATAATTGGTTTTAACAAATCTCTACGCTTCAGAAGATCTGCCTCCTCGTACTTTTTCCAAAATTCATAGATGGGGCCAGTAGATTTTGGTCTTTTTTTCATTATAGACACACCCAAACGATACTATTTAGCTGTATTTCCGTTTAGTTTTTTTTTGCTATCAAGATCAAGATAGTTTTCATCAGAAACTATTGATTTACCAATCTCTTCTTCTAGTTCTTTTTTCGTATTACTTGCAATCTGACCTCCCTTTCTAGCTGATTGCTTGCATTTATCAAACTCTTGAGCGTCTTTAGCAACAGTAATATCAGTTGTTGCTTTTTCACCGATCATGGTGAGAATAAGCTCCCAGTCATTCATGTGATCTCTTAAATTTTGATTCGGGATAGTTAGGTTTTTGAATTTTTTGTATTCTTGAACTGTTTTTCCAAAAGTCGCTTTTGTAATCTCGTTCGTTAAAATAGCAAAGTCTTTCTCTTCTTGAATTCCTCTATTCTTCCATTCGTTTGTGAGGTCTTGCCTAATGGCTATTCCTCTCAGTCTTTTATCAATCCATTCTTTAGGATAACCTTTGAGCTCGTAGTATTCTTTAATGCGATCCTGACCTAGCTCGGGATTTTCAATCTCGTCAATTCTTTCTTTGCCTACTTGAGCTAACCACATTTTGAATGGTTCTGCTTTCTTTGAAGGAATTGATTGAATTATCCTAAACAAAGTTCTAGTACTAGCACAATCAGTCTCTCGTAATTTACCATCGGGAGCTAGTAATTTTAACTGGTGACAATCTGTCACCACTTCGCTTCCTTCTTCTCGCAATCTCTGGCTAAGTTTATTCCAATATTTTCGAGCAGTCTGGAAGTCACTTTGTTCAGTCAAAATAGCAACAACATCTATTACTGAATAAAACCACTCGTCATTATACCATAATCTTCTTATTTTTCTATCTTGGAAAATCACGAGTTTCTGTGGGTTTTGCTCTGCCATGGATAGCCATAATATTAACTGATTTATATGTTATTCTTGAAGTTGTCCACTGCGGGAGTGGCTTAAACTTGATTCCAGCGTTCATCCATCTCATTATCCCACTCCTTCTTGAGAATGTCTTGAGAAGCAAGCATGGTTAGAATTGATTCATGTAATTCCTTTTCTTTCATTTTAAATCTGTTTTCTACCCAAATCAGCGACTCTGACGGATCCACGCGAACCTGAGCGGGTGGATTTCGCCCAGATGTTTTCAGAGGCGGATGAGACAACAAAATCTGTACACACTTCGTTAAATTCAGTTCCGTCCAGATCAAATGGACCATGGTTAAATAAGATACATATTTCATCATACTTTACGGGGCTATAGGCAATGTAAATATCGTTATCCTGCTCTCCGCCTTTGAGTGAAAGAGTATCGAGTGAACCAAAGCCGAAGTCATCTCCTGGATATAAATAGAATTCGGGGATGTTTTCTTCAGCAGCAGGTCTTATTTCAACGTTATAAAATACAGAGTATCCATTTTCGTCATGATAAGGAGTACTAGCTTCATCAGCAGGCGCGGCAACAGTCCAACTAATTTTGTAGAAATATGCGGAAACAGGGTTTCCATTTTCGCGACAGAAGCCATCCTCATCACATTCGCCTTTTTTACATGGAACATCCTCCCCACACAAAGCGGGGCTTTGCGCCGAAGTTCGTTCTGCTTGTATAGCTGCAGGAGCCTGAAAAATACCGGGAGCAGTTTCTATTACAAGATTATTTTGCCCCCCCGTTCTATGGCTCTTTTGTAGTTTGTCTTTTTCACAAACAGCATCAGAAGCAATTAGTTTCTCACTAATTGAGAAACCATTGAGAAAATCATATGCGGCGTTGTCCTGCCAGCTTTTAAGTGCGTCAGGAAAAAACCAATTGGTAAGACCACTCCACGATCGGCCTTGGGATAAAATTCCAACAGCATCGGCAAATGCATTATCACCAGCTAGAGTCCCTTCGTATTCACCTAAGCTTTTTATTCTGAATACCCCGATTTGTTCTTCTCGCTGTTGCATTACTTGTTGGGCTGCTTTACAGTTAGGTTTACTACATTCATCAAAAGTCACCCAACTGCTAGCTTTTGGTTGTCCATTAGGGTCGTAACAGGTATCGTACGTTCCTTGACATGCAATATTTTTATCTTTTGAAAAAATTTCGAGAAAACGATTGCCTCGATCTTGAACAAAAACATTGTTGCCATTCTCAAGCGAGCCATCGCATTTTTCTCCAATACAACCCCCTATAAGAGATCCATCTGGAGCAAAGAGATTGTAGCTTGAAGTTACTGATTCTTCACTACCAATACCCACAATTGGAACTCCACCTTTAGATTTAATAATCGCCTCAGAAGCAACATATTTTCGACCATCCTGATCATAACGATAATATCTTTGACTCTCCACACGATCACCATTTCTTTCTGTTACTCTAATCTCATCACCGATTACATCTGTTTGAATATTTTTTCCATGAATAGTTTCCTTGAGATTCATCCCTTCAGCAGTGGTTTCAATAATGATTTCTCTCGTCTCATCCCCTTCTTTTATTGTAAGTTTAGTTTTCTGACCTTCAGGAACTATAGAAGTAACCTCCTCCCCAACATATCTTCGACCATCCGGTAGAATTACTTCTTTAACATCAATTTTATTAGTCGTTGTTGTGATTATATCCACACCACTTTTTCGTTCTACTAAAATTATTGATCCATCTTGCCCGTTCAATGTTGTAATTCCATTTGTGATTGTTACAGGCTTACTGAGGTCTGCTTTTTCGTAAACAGAGATTGGCACTTCAGTGCTCCCAATGATGACTTTTTCGCCGGTGGGAGTCTTGAACTGGACAACGGGATGCCCTCCTTCAGTACGGATATGGGAGGATAGATCATCTATGGAGGTTAATGAAGTTTGGAGATTCCCAAGATTAGTCCAACTTGAAGTTGCAGAATCATATACCGAAGCAGTACAGCCACCACTATTACATCCATATGCACTCTTACCATCATCTGCATAATAATACGTGATACCATTTCCTGGTTCTTGAAAAATTCCTTTTTCATTAACACCATACTCCGATTTCCAATATTGTCTGTCATCACGATTTGCTTCTTGACTTTTACTGTCGTAAATTGTGAGTTTATTGCCAACAATGCTCCAACAGCTTGTTGTTGTTGTTGTACATTTGGTACTCGTTAGTGCTCGAGTTAGAACTGATTCATGTAAATGGTAGCCACCACCAATATCAACCGTAGTAGGTGAAGCTGCAGCAGTACCACCAGGTGTGGGAGCCGTACCAGAACTTGGGGGAGCAGACAACGATGGTGCAGCCATAACAACTTGTAATAGTACAAGACATACAATTCCATACATTAGTATTCGTTTCATTTTATTTTACTGCAGTATTGATCGGTGACTTTTGATGGCCAGGTATCAAACATACCCTTAACACTATCAAAAAAGTCGGCCATCATGACGATAAAGCTTGTTGCTGTACAGACACTAAAGCCACTATTGCTTGTAGGACATGAAAGAGCACATGGTATTAGGAGCGCTTCTCTTGCCCAAAGAGATGGATCTGAAATAAGATTTTTCAAAAACTGCGCGATTTGATCTAGTGCATTCCAAGGCATTAAATCGAAAGCTGGTCCCCACACAAAACGGCAAGTAAGATACTCATTGAGCTGACTACACGATTCAACGGTTGCAAGGCCCGATGGAACCTCTTGTTCAAGACAGATAATTTCCCTACATCTAACTTGACGGTACATTTCAAGATGGTGAAGCATACCTGGTACACACATTCCAATTGTTGAGATATATCCATTTTCATAGAGTGAATTTGCTGGTAAGCCTACTGCTGCTCTACCACTAACAACATTGTATGTATTGAGAACACCCTGCTGATACGCGAAGTAGCCGCTTTTTATTGGAGAACCGGGACTATTGGAAGGGCTTGGATCACAGCTTAGGAGTGCCGTAAATGGCTCAATTGTACTTACCACTTTACCAATAGCTTGTTCGGTAATTGAGCCGCCAGTACATTGAGCAATGGCAAGAGATATTCCACCTGGAAGCGGCCTTAAATTATCGCCTGTGGCAGTAAAAACACCAACAATGTTAGCTACCGATTTTAGAAGATTAACAATTCTTGCAAAATATTGAAGATATTTAAGTATATCATTTAGGATCTCTAATTTATCTGCAAGGGTAAACCAGACTTCATCTTTTATGCCATTAACCCGCTTCTTCAAATTCTCATCTAATGCACCAATTTCTGTGAATCCAAACTGTGCACTAAAATTAATTGGCTGCTGTTCGGGTGAACTGATTGCATTCGAACCTAGCTTTGAAAAAACCTGTAAATTACAGGTAATTGGAACGTCTATGAAATTGCCCTGCGCAGCTGGTTGTGATTTAAAGCGTTCGATGAATTGTTCTTTGCCATCAAATGGGGCGAACTCGAGCATGAACATAACTTGAGGCGTGGTTTGACCCTGTTCGATTCCTTGCAGACCACCATACAATATAGCATTACTAATTGTAGGATTGGTAAATAATTCTTCAGCGGGTGCTTCCTCAGCTGGAGCCTCGGCGGCTTCACGATTAGCGCGCTCACTTACGGAATTTACAACACTGGGCTCCCCACTGGTTGCAGCTGGTGTTGCAATGGCGCAGCCTTCTAAACGAATATCAAGCGCTTCGACGTTGGGTGTTTTTTGTTTCAAAGCTACAGACACCGGTAAGCGAGCAGCAATTAAATGAGTTGTATCTAAATCGACGAATGCTCTTGGTGATGCGGAACTTACTTCCCAAAAATCTGGAGATACTTCTTCATTAATGAGCCCCAGTAAATTGAGTGAATATTTGCCATCGCCGCCTTCAACATTTTTGGCTTCTTGAAGGAAACGACCGTCATTACCTGCTGTGTCGCGAATAATAAGCTCGAATTCAGCATGCGTGTCGGGGCCACTTTTAATTGCGTCGGTTATAATCTCACAGTCCCATACAAAGGATTCAATAGTTTCGCCGCCTTCTGTCGCAACGGCTTTTCGTGTACAGCTACTGTTATCAAATATTTGATAGCCAACACCTAGTCCTTCGGATACAGGAGTCTCAGGGAATTTCGTTTCAAGGTCTGTGGCTAAATCGTGCATCCCAACCAGAATCTGCAACCCGCTTCGCTCTGTGACATTAAATTTAATCTTGAGTGCATCACCGCTTTGGAAGTAATCTTTGTCTCCCGCTTCGGATACGCCAAAGACGGACATTGTATCTACGACTGGTCCATGAATATCAACGATAACGGGAACTTCTTGGGTTGCGCCGGTGTTTTCAACGACGTCATCAAATTGGGGAAGAGTTAATACCGCAACACCTTCACTAGAGAAAGCTTTAGGATTTACATCCCATTCACAGCGATATTGTCCTTCAACAACATCACAGCGATCGGGCGATTTCAGCGTTGAGTCACCAAGGGCGCCTAGATTAGATTTAACGGTATTAATTGTGACACCAGCGCCTTGTTCATTGATAATAAGGACTACTTTTTGCCCGGGATGTTCATCATTGAGGTCTTTACTGATATAACTTTGATCTTCAAAGACAGTATTTGTTCCAAAGAACACAATTTCAGGAGCTTGCAAGTCTTGAACAAAGTTAAGTGTTCTGCTGGTTTGGACTTTATTATTAAATCCATCCACTGCATCAAGAGTGATAGTAAGCGAACTTACGGGTGGAATGCGAACGTTGGCCCAACTACAGATGTAGATGTTTTCGGTATCAGATAGCGTACAATCCGCCTCGCGGCCATCGAGATCTGTGTCAGGGGCAGACGCAGTGACGATGAGCTTCTCACTTGTTTCAGTAACATTGACTGTTAATGTCGCAAATGATTCGAACGGCCCGGTGAACTCGCCGCGATCAACGAAGCGGAGTGTTTCAATATGAATTGCTGGTGCAACCGAGTCTGTTGCAAATGAAAATGCTGCAGTGTTCGTGACATGACCAAGAGCATCGTAGGCGCGAACTTTTATTCTACGCAGACCAACCCCTTCAAAGCGAGGGAGTCGGCCGTTGTGGTTACTGTCTTCTGCAAAGAGGTACTCACGCTGTGCGGGTTCTAGGTTTATTGTTTGAATAATTTGGTTGCTATCAGCATCAACAATTTCTACTTTGCTTATTCCTGCTCCTGATTCGGGACGATCTTTAAGATGCAAGTCGAGTATTATCTCACCGGTGTTTGGGTCTTGATGCGCCGTTGGCTGTCCTATAATAACAGGGGCAGTACCATCAGCTTGAACAGTTCCGCTAGTGTGAGGATTGAATTCAAAATCATTGGGATGGGTTAGATCAAGATTGTACACTACTTTGAATACATACGCTCCTTCGCGAATAGCAACGCCCACCGGACTTAAATAATCACAAAGAAAGCCGACTGCACCTTGAGTACATGAGGTGAATGCGGCTTGATTATCTCCAATGACCATACGAACTTGGGCGGGGTCGGGAGCTGTATCAACTCCATTAATTTGAACCTGAACTTTCCAGGTATCACCTTGCGCATCGAGAAAACCTTCGATGTTTTCGTCACCATGATTACTCACTACCTGCATGTTCGCTGCAAGAGCGGATGCACTATAGAACGGAAGTGTTAGAATAAGAGTAAGCATGAAAAGTCCGATTGCTTGTGATGGTTTGGATTTCATTTGTATTGCGGCTCCAATTCACTACGCAGAGTTCGAGAGTGATTTGAAAGTTTACTAATTGCGCTTAAGTCTTCTACCACTCTTTTATGTTCTTTTTCCGGAACGCGTGGAAGGTTCATAACAGGAATGTAAAATTCTATCCCTTGAGCACTGTAGAGTTGCTCGGGAGTGATGGTAAGGTATGTCTTTTCGTCATTCCATTCTACTTGACCTATGATGAATTGCTGCAATCGGGTTTCATCGAGATTAAAACAGCACCCATCGGTGTCAAAACACATGATTGATTCCATTACCCCATCGCTGCACCGCTCTTCTTTGGGAATTACAATTTCGTTACTTGTAATGACGAAGCCAGTTACTTCATAAATTCCGGGAACAAGATCAACATCAGTTGTTGCTTTTCCATTCTCAATACTTGCTAATGCAACAAATTCCTGACTGCGAACTCGCGGTTCTAATCCACCAACACGTTTAAGGGTCAGTACCGCTTTTTCATTAGATTCGAGAGGTGCTATGCTCCCAGTAAACGTCCAGGTGTGAGTGGCATCGAGTAACTCAGGACGGTAGGAATCGATTCCCTGATCAGCCGATGAGGAAAATAATGGAGAAAAATAACAGCCATCTTCATTGATAGTTATACCATCAGCGGCTACCGCACGACCAGCAACTGAACCAAGACCGCCAGCTGCAACCGACGCAGCAACACTACCCGAGCTTACACTTACTTTGTTGTCATTGAAAACACATTTTTCAATTAATTTCTTTTTGATGGTTACTGGTACGGATTTTATTTCGTGTAATTGGATGACAGGAGTATTCAGGCCTTCAACAGCGTACCCAAAGATGGAAGGCTTATCTTTTTTCTTATAGGTATCGATTGGATAAAAGTCGGTTAAGTAATCTTGTTTAATAAGACTCAATGTTCCACCATAAATTGCTGGATACTTTTGCTCAACAAGACCACGATCATCAGTCACACCCATCACACAGGTATCTTGTTCAGGGATGGTCAGAGCGATTTGGACTCCTTCTACTGGCTCTTTGGTATAGCTATCAACAATGAGAGTGCGAACAATTTCAGTTTTACGCTGGTTTTCATTGCAGACTAGGCTATCTTTATCTACTGCGCGAGCTTCAGGTGACGTTGCCTGATCCCTGGCAGGTTGGTTTCCACGGACATTAGATTCCATGGCAAAGGTAAATGTATATCCTTGACCCGCGAGCGCGTTGGGATCATGGATAGTTACAAGCACAGGATGGCTTACATCATAAACGGTGTTATATTGTTGAGTTCCAAAATGAAGAAGGCTGTAATGCACGGCAATACTCGTTGGTTCAACCTGACCCGCTTGTTCGTTTACACGTAAGTAGGGCTCCCAATTAAGATAATCAAAGCGAACTACTAACTCTTCAGCGCCTGGAATGGGTAGTATCATGTTATCATAGGTACGCTGATACAATCCGGACAAATCAGCGACTGGATATTCGTAGCGGTAAAAATTTGCACTGCTGACAAGTTGAAGCGCGGGGACATAGGAGGTGAGCATTGTTTTTAGATTTTCTTTGATCCCAACTTCACTCCAAGAAACAGTGGGAACAAGTTCAAACGTAGTGGCAGAGGTAGGGGGAAGTTTGGATGAGTTTACCGCAGAGAATACTTGAATTAAATCAAGCGTTTGCTTTTCAAGGAACGTATAATTTTTTTGAGACTCGGTAATTCCGGAGGCCAACTCATAATACCTCTTAATGTCAAGGTTGATTCGAGTGGTGAATTTTTCGATCTCATCTTGTTCTTCTCCTTTTTGAACACTGAGGGGGTGGGTCAACGAAAGAATAACTGTACCGTCAAGGATTGTCACTTTTGCTTCCATTTTTTGATCTTGCGTGACTAAAAATCCCTGACTTTCGAAGGGGGCATAATCTTGTAAGCATGACGCCATCTTCTCCTCAATAGTTCGAGTTAATTGGGCTTCGATACTGAGGGTGGGATCATCATTCGTTGTAAGTTTTGGTTGTAATGAACTTATTGCAACAATTGGATTAGAATTTGGATTTTGGTTATAATACCAGTATGGAACTTTAAGAGGTTCAAGGTTTATTCCTTGTGCATCCGTTGGATTACGGGCCGAGAATTCGCCGATTAAATCAGGGTATAGATAACCGCCCTGGGCGCCAAGAAGAATGAGACTGCGGGTTCCAACCTGATTTAGACACTCTTCCGTGTACGTAACTAAAGGATGGAATGTTTGAGGGATCGAAGCAAGGGATTTTTCACGATCAACTTCAATGTCGGTTGTAACTGTCTCTTTGGTGATATAAAGAATTACGGCGAAGGTGAAGAGAAGAACAATACCAATGATTATAAATACTGTAATTTGGCCTTTTTTAGAAAAAGATCTACCCATCTCTATCCTCTCTTTTTTCATACTGTTGTTTGTGAAAGAATTAAGGTATATAAAGCTTTGTGTAGGGGAATAGTGGAAGAAATTATGGGAATAGAGTGTTCTATTAGCACTTTGGTCTTGCGCTACAAGCAACATTGCATTAAAAGCTGTTAATTATGAAATTTTACCTTCCGATATTTGAGGCACTAAAACCTCATTCTTGTTTACTATGAGAACTTTTTCATTATAGCAAACCCGATGGTTTTTTACAACAAGCGTGATCTTTGCAAAATCTTGAATTGTAATTTCTTTTTTGGATGGCTCAGTATTCTGAAATGAAAGTACAGCCCCTATTGCAGAATCTAGTTGAAGAGGAACTATTTTTCCCTGGCCTTCTGCAGTGAGCATCATTGCTTGCGAGGTCACACCACGAATAACAGATACTTTAAGATTCATGAGAAAGACCGCTTTAGTATTAAGAAGTTGAGAGGCATTGAAACCTAGACCTTTTAGTCCACTTACAACTTGTCTTTTTTCGGTGCTGAAATCTACTTCTAAAATAAATAATTTCTCTGCTTGAGGATGATCTTTAACATCAATGATTTTTCCTACGGCAAGATCGAGAGGGACAACAGAGTTAGCAAGTGGAGAAAGTATGGTATACGAGCCACCATTGAAACTGGTTATTAAATCGCACGTTTTTCGTACCGACTCATCAAATTGAGACTGATTTATTTTGTTGTTACCAAAGCAAACAAGGAGTACTGATTTTGTGGATATGGTTGTAGCAGATTGTTGGCATTGTTTGGAAAACCGTCCCAACACTTTCTTATCATCAGCATAGATTGCCTCACCGGCTCTTAACTTCTCAACAGTACCATCAAGAGAAGTGAAAAGTTCATTTTCTTGTGATAGCCGAATGGTTACATTCCCTTCAATTTTAGCAAGATCATGTGTGGCCATACAGATGCCCGATTGAATGGAGGCCGTATTATACACATCAACCACGGAATTAATTTGCGGCAGTTTCCCTTTTTCTCTCACCAAACGAATTAAATTGCGTACAGCATTTGGATTTTGAGCAGAGTTAACTCCCGTTTTTGAATCTATTTCATCATATCCATCAATGATAGATTGCATAGCTATGAATGACTGTGTGGCTACGGAATCCTGCTCAACTTGTTTCTTAAATCGTTCAAGAGGTTCTTTTTTCTTCGTAATAGAAAGATGGTCAATTTGAGCAATGGCAACCTTTACCCCTAGGTTAGTTACTACTTGGTCCACGCTGTAATTGACCTGCACGGTGCTCGCGACATTCGGCGCGGGTATATTTTCAATTTTCTGCGCAAGCATTACTGGCTCGCGGAGTTTGCCTTTCCAGGTGAAGGATATATCCTTCCACAGAAGATTTTTTTCAAACGTGGCATATTGAACTCGGTCACCTAAAAGAGGTAGTATGGGAGAACAGATGATACTGAGGTTGCGAGCTAGGTTGATGCAAAAACCAACAACTGCTTTTGTGTCAGTATTCTCTTTTGTCTTCCAGGGGGTTGCTTTTTGAAAGAGCGAGTTGCCAAGATCGGAGAGACGCAAAATATTTTTTATAGCGAGGCGGTAATTTTCATGAGAGTAATTATCTTTTATTTCTGCAATGAACGCATCCGCTTCAAGCTGCGTTGCTTTATCAACATTTATTTGGTCAACTACACCATAATTTTTACTTGCGAAGGTGAGAACACGGTAGCAAAAGTTAGCGAGGTTGCCAAGCAGGACATTGTTGTTCACTGCTTGAAAGTCGGCAAGACTTAAATCAACATCGACAAGGTTCCGATCAAGATGGCTGGCATAATAAAAGCGAAGCGCCTCTGCGGGAAATAGTGCAAGGAAATCATGAGCAGTAAAGAAAGTCCCACGTGACTTGCTCATCTTTTGACCGTCTACTGTGATAAAACCATGAACGGTAAGGCGAGGTAGAGGAATTCCAACGGCCATTAAAAGTGCGGGCCAGAATAGGAAATGAAAGTAAATAATGTCTTTTCCAATATGATGGTGAACTATTCCCTCTTTCCAATAACGTTCCCACGATTCGTTGTGTCTATCCGTCAAATTCTTGGTTGAGGAAATGTATCCTATGGGAGCATCAAGCCAAACGTAGAAATATTTTTTTTCACCAGTCTCTTGCTCAGCACCAGGGATTTCAAAACCAAAATAGGGTCCATCACGAGAGATACACCAATCGTCAAGACCCTTATCTAACCATTCCATAAGCCAGTTGCGAATTTCATCTTGGATGTATGACTCAGGGTTATTGATCCATTCTCGAAGCTGCCTCGCGAAATTACCTAGTTTAAAGAAATAATGTTCTGAATCTTTTGTGATGGGCTGACTTTTGCAGATGCTGCAATAAGGATTAAGCAAATCAATTCCTTTGAGGATTGAGCTGCACTTCTCGCATACATCGCCATATTGATCCTGCGCCGCGCATTTGGGACATGTTCCTTTTACATAGCGGTCTGGAAGTGAACGTTTACAGTTCTCACAGTAGACAACTTTAATTGTTGCACGATGGATGAAGCCTTTCTTTTTGGCTTGGGAAAAAAAATAATTTGCAAGTTCCTGATTCTCAGGAGAATGAGTTTTATAGTAATTGTCAAATTTTATGTGAAATGATTCAAAAGTGTTCTTGTGTTCTTGAAAATACTTTTCTACGAACTGTAAAGGGGGAAGTCCGGCCTTAGAGGCATTAATTTCAATTGGCGCTCCGTGCATATCAGATGCGCAAATGTACAGAGCGTCATGACCCGTTACTTTAAGAAAACGGCTATGAATATCAGCTTGGATGTATTCTAAGAGATGACCTATGTGAATTGGACCATTGGCGTAGGGAAGTGCTGCAGTTATAAGATGAGGTTTAGACATAGGGGAGGGAAGAGGGATTCTTTTATAAAATTATTCATGGATGATTGAAGCATGGAGCTTTCTTGGCAACAACTGAGGGGGACATGGCACGGAGCTCGGGTATAGAATGGTCATTGAACTTTTCCAATAAGGAAAGCCGAAGGTTATAAATAGGGAAATTGGTTTACGAAGGCCATGGTGAGTGAAAGGAGAGTGATGGTGGCTGTAGCAGGGCTATTACTTTTATCCAGTATTCTATATAGCGTTACAATCACCACCATTACGGGTGCTGCTTCAGCTGGAGGCGAGGTTGGTTTTTGTTTTGCAGGTAAAATCGAGCTGCAACCCATTGCTAATCAAACAGGGTATGTTGGTACGCGATTTGAATACCCGGTTAATGTAACAGCAACATGTCCAAGTGAGACAATGACTTTTTCTGGCAATGCTACCCCAGATTTCGATTCGTATTTTATTAATGGTTCAACAGGTATTATGAATTTCACACCCGTAAGTGGGGAGGAAGGTGAATACACGATCAATATTTCCGTTGTTAAAACCGGATTTGATGCGAATAGTACCACTTTTACTTTTACAATCCAAGGATCTATTCACCCAGAGAATGTTACATGCAGTCTTAATTCTAGTAATAGCAGCAGAATTAGTATGAACTGGAATGATGTTTCGGGGGCATCGTATTACAAGGTATATTATTCCACCAATATATCTCAAGTGGCAAATTTGAGCAGTAATACTAGCCTTGGGAGCAATGTTAGTGTTATATTTTTGAACGATAGTGTGTGGTCGGACACCACTCACCTTGGTGTACAACGTCAGTATTATACAGTAAGCGCAGTTAAGAATGGACAGGAGGGATTTAGTATCGAGCCAGCCTGTGGAAAAATGACATATTACTATGATGTTCCCGTTTCGGGTACGTATGGTGCACTCGCCTCAAATAGAGTTACGGTATATTTGAACGCCACATACACGGCCGAGACTTTTCTTCAGGAAATTCCCGGTTCGCTTAATCCAACTATCTCTAGGTTGGATAAAAGTAATGGATCAGGTGAGTATTATACAACACACGTTCGTGGCCTTAATGATGGTAATAATTTCAATTTGGAGCCTGTTATTGCTTATCAAGTAACGGTTGATAATTACCACAATCAAACAATTGTAGGAAAAATTTATCGGCCACCATACAATGTATCATACGACGCGCCATTCTCTAGTACATATGGGACGCTCGCAACGAACTTCAGAGGATTTTATGATAATAGTAAAGCGTATACTGCTGAAAGCTTCTTACAAGAGATACCAGCAGATTTAAATCCTACAATTTCTAGACTGGATAAAAGTGATGGGTCAGGAGAGTTCCTTACAACACACGTTCGTGGTCTTAATGATGGTAATAGCTTTGTAATGTATCCCGGCGTGGGGTATGCAGTTACGGTAGATAGTGCTTATAATCACACATTTTGTGTGTCCTGCTTTAGGTGAGAGGATGAGAAAAACGATTATATTAATTGTATTTTTGGTTACCCTACTTGGTGCTGTTGGACAATCAAAACCTATCGCAGGATTGGTCACTTTTGAAGGAGGTACGGCAAGTTTTCCTGTTATTGTCCATGTTGAACTCGAAGATAAACGAATTTGCATTATTAAACCCTCAAGCATAACGGGAACGGATGGCAGTTTTGCTACCAATCTTGAAAACTTAGTATTACAGGAATTCCCAGCAGTGCGATGTAACGGCTTATGGAATGCAGGAAATAGGATTTGGTATGAGGTGACAAGTAACCAAGGAACAGTCTCGTCCCAAGCATTAGAGCTGCAGTCAGGTACGGGACTTCAAATGCTAACTCCTATTTCAATAGCAGTGAAGGGGGGTGCAGCATCGTTGCCAATGGGTGGGGGTGGGGGGAGTGGTGCTACAAGAGCACCAGATCTTAATGGATCGGAACCGGTTACATTGCCAAATTCGAAGTATCCAACCTTGCAGCTGGATTCACAGATTACTAATAATGAGATTATTGCTGTTGTTAAGGGAAATGGCGAGATGGGAGGTATGCTGCGAGTAGTACTCTATCGTCTTCCGGATGATACTCAGGTGATGTATCAGGAATTTTCTATTACGATGTTTCCTTTTGAGCAGGAAGTGCGCTTTAAAGTTAAAGATATTGAAGCAGGGTTGTATAAAGTCCAGGCATTCTTTTTTGTTGAGGATGTGCTGCAATCTGTATCCGCATATGATACATTTACAATACGTAAAGAGGATCTTGAAATTAAAAAAGATAACTTTGCAGGACTAGCAATGTATGCCAAGTCAACAGTAGTTGACTCTTTAAGCGGAAAATATACAGCGATGTGGGCTTATCTGATCGCAGGTGTACTGATCTTTATAGCCTTAATACTCTTCATTTACAAACGTCGGCATTATTCACGCGAGATTACAATCAAAGAGATTAAATGAAAGAGAGTGAAGAGATTAAGGAAATTCAAAGCTTATTTCTACAATGTTTTAGAAATGGAAAAAGAATGAAATATTAATTTGGCTCGCCAGAACTCATTGTTTTGACTTTCGGGGAAGCGGTATAATTATACCATTTATGGTATATTTATTGCAACCAAGAAACATTTAAAAACTCATTTTGTTTATGGTCGAATATGCCCGCGGTGTTAGATGGATTAATTGACCCCAAGACTGCGGCGGTTCTTAGGACTCTCTTACGCCATAGTGATAAGTTGTACCATTTGCATTCTTTGGCGAGAGCTTCTAAAATTCCGGTTACGACCACTTCTCGGATTATTAAACGTCTGGTAGATACACAATTCGCAACTGAAGTGCGTGTTGGCAAGATGTCGCTCTATAAATTAGCGGAAAATGAAAAAGCGCAGCAAGTGGGTGACTTGTTATGAAAACCCACCACATTCTGTTGGCCGGAATTTTGGTTTTGTTGCTCTGCAGTGTCAGTGCTCTTGCTGCTACAAAACCGATTGCAGGATATATGTTTAAAACGGATGGAATAACGGGTGCTGAAAATGCATCGGTGCGAGTTTATGTTAATCAGGCGAGTGTCAGTGCTGCAAATCCATGTTATACTAATCCTGCGGTCCTCGCTGGTTCGGATGGTTCATGGTCTACAAATTTAGGAAATTTGAAACGAGGAGATAATGGAAATGACTGCTCTGGTTTTTGGGCGACAGATGATGCTATCTGGGCAGTTGCAATTGGACAAAATGTAAGTCCTGAGCATGGCAACGGAACTACAGCTAATACTACTATCTCGTCTGGCTCAGGGTTACAGTATCTTGCTAATTTAACTCTTCCCGATGGCCCAGATCGAGTGGCACCGGTTGTTCATTTGATTGTGCCAACGAATTATACGAATAAAACCGATGGGTTAGTAATCTTCTCGTACAATGTGACAGATTCCAGTGCAATTAGTAATTGTAGTTTACTGTTTAATGGAACAATTAACTCAACTAATACTACAGTTACCAAAAACATTAGCCAAAATATTACAATTAACCCCATGCTTGATGGTCATTATAACTGGAGTATTGGTTGTTACGATAATCAGTCTAATTATAATACGAGTATAGAAACGTATTTTTTGAATGTTTCGAAGATTGGTAGATTTAATATTAGTTTGATTATACCCACAGCAAATACAAGCGTGGAACAAAACCAATTTTTTTTATTTACCATGCAAATTCGCTGTTTGGATGGGGGGTGTGGTGATGTTAATGCAAGCCTTGATCCTATTGTACTTGAACAGCCGTATCTCACGTTTTGGGAGCGAGTGTGGGAGAGTATTACAAAGTTCTTTAGCGGAAACTTAATTACTGGTCAAGCGACCGGCGCTCTTGTTCCAACAACACCCACAACTCCGTTTTATACTAATGGATCAAATCCACAGAATGGAAGTAATGTAAGTTGCCTTGTAGGTATGGGCCAGGGAAGTGCATGCAATGTTTCGTGGTATGTCAATGCATCCGGCGCTGTTGCAACCTCTGCTGAGTTTTGGGGATTTGCAAACTCCACAGTGTATAGCACAGCGAAAAACGAAACTCCTCACTTTTATATTACAATTACGGAATCAATTCTTCCTGTAGTATTGGACTATGTTCCAAATGGAGAGTCATTTAATGTAAGTTCACAAATTCAAATCGGGGTTAATGCAACTGACCTGCAAAACATTTCTGCTGTGAAAGCTAACGTAACATATCCCAACAATACAATTGAGGTACTTACATTATCAAGGGTTGGGAGTACCAACAAATTTAATGCTAGTTATACAATTCCTGCGCGTACGGGACTTTATACAGTGCGATTTATAGCCAATGATACGGGAAACAACATTAATAGTTCGGTGACTACAAATTTCACTGCGCTAGATGTTGTTGCTCCTAATGTTACTCGTCTAAGACCTACTGTGAGTTTCGTAACTAATACCAGTTCGATAATTGAGGTTGGGGTTAATGTTACTGATAATGTGAATGTAAGCATTGTTCTTGCCACAATTACTTCTCCAAATAGTAGCGTTACAAATTGGTCACTCGCTAAACAGGGTTCGACGAGT
>CAYIEX010000006.1:0-23099 GCA_964362485.1 uncultured Methanosarcinales archaeon
AAAGAAATTCTTAGAGGTTTATAAGTTTGGTGGGGTGGTTACGGGTTAGAGAAGGGCTGGTTTTCAGGTGCAGCACTCGCTTGTGTATACATGTCAATAAATGAATCTAACCCATCAATGAGGCAATCTCTGAAGGCCCGATCTCTATTATCGCGGTACATCCGTCGAATTCCAGTGAGAAGGTATTCAACGGGTAGCCGCGCACGAAATTTCGGATTTGATGTCTTAAATAGATTGTGCTCTAGTTGGCGCAGACTTTGATATGTTATTTCAATTCCCTGATAGAGTGCAGCTTTGGCTAGTACATTGTGTTCAAGAAGGTACAAATTGTGTATTTTTTCAAGCGATTCTTCAAGCATAAGGTTAAAATGAGGTAATACTTTTTATTTGTTATGCCTGGAAAGTAGTTTCGGCATATATTAAGAGAGCATCTGCAAGAGATCATGTGATCACTCAACAGTGATTATTATTAAAAAGCTTTAAAAAGTACCCTTATTTTTAATCTTAATAATGGGAGATGGAACGCTCTTAGATAATTTAATCACAAGATTAGAGAAGATAGTAGAATATCATGACGAACTTAGTGGTACTGCTGCATCAGGATGGGAGACACGGTTTGCACAGTCAGTTCGTATCCATGCACTTTTGGAACATCGTAGAATTGGAGTATTTGATGATACGGGCGTTAATGGAAAAACATTTGTCGGTGTTGGTGGTAAATTAGAACTCGATCGAGTTAAAGAAGGAAACCATCCCACGTTAGTTATTTCTCCAAACTCCGGGCTTTTGAATGCATGGGCACCCGATGAAATTAATCGCTATGCTTGCCACTTACAACGGCGTGAGCAAAAAGTTGCAACACTTTCAAGGTATACCGATATTAGCCAAGTGCCTTCCGATGTCGATTTTGTTGTTGTTAATTGGGATAAGTTTTCAGTAAAAGATACTGATGAACGATGGGATGCACTCGAGGCCCTCATTGGGAGGGTGAATCCGAAGTACTATATCTTTGATGAGTGCCACAGTGCCAAGAGTTTTAGTTCACATCGAAGTAAACGAGTCGGTGGCATTATAAGTCGTACGATTGGCAATTATGTTAACTTGTCTTCAGCCACTCCAATTCCCAATCGGTACAAAGATATTGGAATGATTTTGCATATGAGTGATCCGGAACGATTTACTGATCCAAGGATGTTCATGCATGCTGGACCAGAAAAGATGAAAGAGCTTTTTGAGAGGCAAGTTTGGTTTAGATTAACGCGTGAGGATATGAGGGAAATGTTAGGGCTTCCTGAAATTCCAAAGGAGTATGAAATCATGGTTCCACTGTCTGAACCCGAAGCGGAGATTTATTTTCGCGCTTGGGCGGATTGTGTGCTCATGGGTTCCACTTATAGTGAACTACGAAAAAACCTCTATGATGCGAATTTATCACGGTACGCTGCTGGCTACGATACGATCGTACCATCAAAAATTAAGGCTGCAGTCGATCTTACAAGACGTTTACGAGAAGAAGGTCAAAAAGTACTCATTAAAACAAATCTTGTCAATAGCGGTATTTTGGATAAAATTACTGCAGCGGTTTTTAAAATTGAAGAAGGCTGCGTGATATCAGCGAAAACATCTGCTGAGGAACGCCGACGTATCGCCATGTTATACCGTAATAGTTCTTCTCATAATATCCTGGTTACTACACCTGCTTTAGAAGAGAGTGTTGATCTAACAACAGGTGAAACTCCTGCGAGCATTATTTTTATGGAACCAGATATGGAGCCGCGTGCGGAAAGGCAATTTGTGGGCAGACAATATCGGTTTGGTCAACGAGGTCCAGTTTCAATTTATTATTTACGTGCCCAGAGTTCAACTCTTGAGGATTTGATGTTAGGCTATTTGCATCATATTACTACAGAATATGGAGTAACAATTCCCAAGAAATTTACGGCTCGCTTTGTTGATTCTGATATGCTTGCGATGCGCAGAGCAAAAGAAGGTGTCAATACTAAGTTTTATGAGTTTAAACAGATGAGCGCAGGTGATATTGCAATTCATGATGCCGCAACTCTTGAACAGGCAGCGCAGCGTCTTCATAGTTTCATCGCGCCTACTCGATTTAAAGCAATTTCTGATTTTGAACGTTCTGCTCTGATGCAGCTTCCCTGGCGAAATATTGGTGAGAAAGGTTTTCGTACAATTACGAAAATGAAGGGCTGGAGAAATTGGGTTGGGGCGTATGACCGGGGCCATGATAACAGCGCTAGTCAAGCGGTTCAGCAGATTATTGGAAAGATGCTGGATAGCTATGAATCGGAGTTAGGAAAGGCGTTAGATGTTACTGATGTTGGCTCATCTGCTGCTTATCTATCACGAGATACAGGCCGTGAGATGGTATGTGTGGATATCGATCAATACTCTTTGATGCAAGGTCGATTTGAATGTGAGAAATTAGGATTAAGTAATACTTATGTCCGCGCAAGCGCAACACAAACTGGTCTTAATTATGGATGTATGGATACAGTTGTCAATGCGTATACCTTGTTTTACTTAGGACAGGATGGAAAAAGGCGTGAAATTGAGTATTGTGCGAAAGAGACAAATCGGATTTTACGTAAAGGTGGACGTTTTTATGTAGCTCTTCCATTTAGTGTGGATGGAGTTCTTATTGAGAGATTTAATTGCGGAATGGAACATTACGGATTTTCCTTGAAGCAATATCTTAGCCCTCAGCAGACAAAGAGACCAACGATGAAGAGTGGTGCTCACATCATGGAATTTGAAAAAGTTCGAGACGTGTGGACTATTCGCAAAGTAGAGATGTCGCTCTATGAGGGAAAGACGAGGTTCGTCGGATGAAAATAGTGGATCCACCGTTTAGTGCGGGTACATCAGAAAATGAAGTTCATGCGCGAACACCGCTGGAAGGATCACTTCATCAGATTGTTACTTTAGCGGAAAGAGAATACTATGGCGCTGCAGCGGTGCGGGCACTTGCTGATTCGTATTACTCACTTGCCAACAAATATTTTGAAGAAATGCTCCAAAAACCAGAGCAGTACTGCTCGACTGGTTCCAATGGAAGATGCTTACCTATTGCAGAAGTTGAAAAGCAGAAATATCTTGTTGATAAGAAGTTGAAAGATCTTACTGCTGATAGCGTGTATCATGTAAGTTATAAGCCTCTTAGCATGTACTTTAACGGCACGTACTTTGAGGATTATAAACGTGATGCTGATCCGTTAGAATACTCCCAAACTCTTCTACATGTAGTGAGGCCATTCCTAACAAGTTTTAGCATAGTGGAAGATAGTGAGTGTTTTGTTGATGCAAAGGGCAGAGCCGCTAATGTGGTATACTGGATTTATGATCATAATTTGATTGTTTCGCCTTTGGAGACACGCCAACTTAGTTTTGTTGTGACCGGATATGCTGTTGGACTTACGGCGGAAATAGTGCAGCATTTCGATCCCCTATCTCAAAAGCTTACCGATTTACGGGAGTGTCTTGCGGGAAATAGAGATATTGAGGTAGAATATAAAATTTTAAGAGCAGCAGAAAATGGAAAATCATCTTCACAAAGTAAAAAAAATTCGGTGATGGTTTATGACAATGGTCAATTCAAAGTAAGATGTGATGCTGATGAGAGAAAGACTCCGTTCAAACATTTTGGAAACCCAGTCAAAGATCTGTTTAGGGAATTCTTATGTATTAACAATCAAAAAAATGCTGAAGATAGGAATGTAAAGAATGACGTGTTTAGAATGTACGATGGTGATCCATTAGTATACATGCATGATTTCTTGCGCTGCAATACCCAACTTCTACAAAGCGATAAGACTAGGGAAGCTTTCACCAGTGTATTGCAAAATGGAAATGAAAGAGAAGTACAAGCAGCGGTAAGGGAGTTAGAATTTGAACTTAAAAGAGGTGAAGCGACTTACAAACTCCGACTGGCTCTTGAAGTTGCGGGAGGTAATAAGTTACATCCATCAATTTTGAGAAATTTAGCCAATCTTGATTATCAGCGTGGGGGAATTTGCCATGTTGTTGGTGACATGGGAGTTGGAGTAGCCGGACGGTCCATTCTGCTTGCGTATGGATTACAGGGAGATTCCAAGGATACAGCAGAGGTAATCATTGAGGGAAATGATAGAGGAAGCTTCAAAGTTACTTCTGCTAGTGGTACAAGTGCTCGGCTGGGTGTACCATCATCCATTGAAAGTATCATCAGCGGATTTTTGGGAACAGGTGAACCCAAAAAACAAAAAAAATTGATAGGAGAAGCTGGGGTTGGTAATTGTGATACGGATCCACTTACTTATCTACACCACTTCATGAAGAATTTTGCCAATCTTGAAAACAGAAGATTAGTAGAAGAAAATCTGGTTGATAAGGCAGATGATTCTCTTACTGGCGTACAATTGGAAATATCATACGTGATTAAGGATAAAGATGACGAAAGGAATGATAGAACATTATGCATTAACCTCAATGTGTATGCTAAGGAAATCGATAAACATGTATTTGATAGTTTTGATCCAGTTAGAAATCCTCTCTGTAAATTACGAAAGAAAGGCGGTCAAGGTCGCAGTGGTATTCGCAAGCGCTCTCTTGATTTAATGTTATTTGCGCCTCATGAAACGTCGGTAACAATTAGCGAAGCAGCAAACAAAGGACGTTATTCCATTACTGCAATGAAGAATATCCCTTCTGAAGTTCTTAATGAGAAAGATGCTGAATTACGGTCAATTGATTATATCATTAAACAATTCCTGAAAGAAACTCCAGAACATGGTAATGTTGAAGTGATAAATGTAGAAAAAAAGAACAGCGCGACGAATAGTGATCCACTCCAGCGTATTCATGGAGTAATGAACCGTTATAGGCATTTGGCCATCGTGGAAGAACCAACATATGATCCCAAGGAATACAATCCTGCTTATCAAGAGGTTGGTAAAACTGGTATCCAAGCTGAGCAGGTAATTCGACTTTCATATGATAATACTTCATTAGAACTTGCCATTGCATTATTTGGAACCCAGGTCAGAGGAATATTAGAAAAAGCAGATCCTTTTGTTCAAAGTCTCGATTCTATAAAAGTGCCGGGTGGATCAAAAGACCGCTCACTCCATGTCTCTTTGAACATTAATAATCAACTTGTACAACAACTGCTAATGTCTAAAAATCAATATACTAATGGTACCTATCAAGGAACGGATTTAGTTAAGGATACAGATCTTGAGGACTGGCCAGATGCTCTTGATGGTCTTATAAAGAGATTTGAAGCAGCTGTTGAAGAAAATAATCCATTGCGGGTTGTTCGCCAGCTGTGGCAAAGATATAAGGTTGTTGATAGTGTTGTCCAAAGACATGTTTACCCCGTGTCCCATTTTACGCCAATAGAGGGTTCGTCAATTGCTCGTACCGTGAATGTTGGTACCTTTCCTCAAGATAGTTATTTCGGTGTTGAACTACACCTCATGGATCCACTCATGGGACGAGATGAAGAGTATGAGAAGAAACTCACCAGAGTGAATTGGGAGACGCTCGACATTACACAGTTCCTACCAGAACACATAGCATTTTTACGTTTCTTCTTAGGAATCAGGAATCAAAAAACAGAAGAGGAACTTGAAGTGCGATATCTTGACTCACACTACGAAGTTACCCGCCACAAACGCAGGGACGGGAAAATTGACGGCTCTGCAGTGTGTGGTAAGCATCCAATGAGACATCTCGAAACTATGGTCGCTGAATTTGAGGCTGCATGTGATTTAGCTGTTGATCCCATGGATATCATCCGACCAATTCTGGAAAAATATGCAGCCCACTGCACCTCTGATGAAGTGGGTTCTCTTGAAGCAGAAGAGAGACCAGAAGTATCGCGTGTTCGAAAAATAAAAATAGGATCACCGCGGAACCAAAAAAATCTGACCGTTGAATTAGCCATTGTGGAAGAAAATGAAAAATATCATAATGAATCGAGATTAAGCCGAGAAGAGTATTTGCGTGATATTGATTGGAACAAAGTACGATTAGATGGTCTTGATGTTGAAAAGACGGAGCGCGCCGAACTTTTTGTCTATGTGGAGTTAGTTAATAAACCAAATTTTGTTGAATCTGTATTGGAAATGGATTGTGCGGATGGACATTACAGAACTGTCGAACATACACGCCAAGTTAAGGCAAAGCTATCACCAGAATTTAATAGAGATACTTTCGATTCCACTCAGTGGAAGGAAGACCTCACCGCACTTCTTGAGGAATTCGACACGTTTGATGTTCCTAAAAGTACTCCGAGTAGTGGCACCGGATCATACGGTGATCCTCTTAAATTCTTACAGCAAATAGCGCCAACAATTGGCGCACGAGGACTTGACCTTACAGCTATGGAGCATGATTGGGATGATAAATGGACCCATGATCCAAATGCAATTTTTCTGAGCGGATGGTTACGTCATGGAAAGAAAGCTTTGCAAATTTCTCTTTCCTATGAACCAACGTTAGGGACTGGTGCTGATATAGCGAAATATCGGGATTTTTTAAAACAGAGAAAGACCTCAAATGGTGAACCATTCTCACTTGTTCATCATTCCCTTGATGAGATCGCTGAATTGGGTTGGAAAATGGAACTAGAAGTGACTTTACGTGGTAATCAAGATGGTGAACACTATTATAGTGTTGAAACCAGCGCAACGGGGGATGGTCGATATCTCTTCGTTGGATCCCAATTCTCCACTTCGACACGTGCAAAAGGGAAGGAGCTCGCCGCAGCAAATAAAAGACGCCACCAATACAAGCATGATCAAATTAATGCAGTATGTGAAGGAGATGACTATCGACCTCACCTCCACCGCTTACTCGAAGTATTTGCAGGAGTTGATGAACGTACATGGCATGACCCGAGAATCTACGCAAGACCAAGTGTTTCTCCCGCAATAGAAATTACAAGTGATACACCAAGATTTCCCATACGAAAACAAACTATTGATGAGCGTATCGCAGAGCTTGAAGTAGAAATGGAGATGCCGTGGGAAAAAATAGTGGGGCACCATTTTAGTGATTACTATATGTTCAGCACAAGACAACGAGAACTTGGATGCCATCTCCATCCAACATCATTGATTAAGATAGGTGAACCGCACGGTCGTGTTGGAATAGATTATTATGATGTCAGGAGCGGAAAAGTTGTTGGATCAACTAGGTCTATAAATTCTGAAGTTAATGAGTCTGATATAAAATCAACATTTAACCGATTGGTGAGAGACAATCTAAACCGCATTGATGTTGAGCAAGTAGCGAAGCATTTAGGTTGTTCAAAGCAAACACTGATACATTACGGAGAGGAAGCGTTCCCTGGTTTCCCTAGTGAAATAGGCCGTTTTGAAAAAGTGCTTCACGCGCTCGATGTGGTACCACTCTATCTTTACCAGCCCGAGCAGCTAACTACTGCGTTCATCCAACAACACTTAGCTTTACCTGCTCCATCAAAAGCTCTACCACCTCCTGTTTCTACCCCTACCATTTCTACCCAGGAAGTCCTTAGTTCTACTATTGATACTCTTTTTGTTGGTAATGAAGCGGCTGCACTCAAAAAGGATTTGCAGCAGGCAAAATTATTTGTCGGTCAATGGGCATCTATTCCGCGGCTCAATTTAGGGATGGTTCAAATGCCTACGCCCGGTATGAAGAAATCTCCAGAAGATGACTTTTTGTTAATGGGAGGGATGCTTCTTGTGGAAAACCTTACAGCGATGCAGATCAAAACACGAGAGGAAGCCGAAGAACTTATCTTGCGTAAACTTATGCACCACTATGTTCATAATGAAGGGTTTCAGCTGAGCAGGGAGAAGGCAGTGGAGATTATCGATCGTTTGAAGGTTACTAAAGCGTCCATGGTGGATACTCCAGTTGCATCCAAAAGATAATGTTGCTATTCTAGAGTAAATATTTATAAATTGAGTAGTGAATGAGACAAGTATGTCACTTGAAGATATAGCAGGTTCCTTGAAGATTGTCCAAGCTCTTGACAACGCTTTCGATGTTTTATCAGAAAATCACGTACTATATGGTCGCTTAATGATTGGTTCTAAATCTGACAAATATGTTCTGCCATTTTTAGCAGAAGGTGGTGCGTTCCAGGATGAGGCCATGGCATTTTTAGAAAAAGAGTTGAGAGAACTAGGACCTCGCCGCACTGTTCATAAGGGATATCTAGCCCTTGAAGTGCAAAGCGGGGGAGAACGGCCAACCTCGATTACATATAATACAGGGACTAGAATTACATTTGAATTTAAAGTTGAACGAGGGGAACCAAAACCTAGGAAGATGATAATTCCTGTTGAGGAGACGGAAACAGCATACGAAATTCTCGGTAAGGCAGGTGGCACAATTGAATGCCGAGTTACACCTTCATCCATTAAATATCAACTCATTGTGGTTAACGGGAATAATAGACAATTTTTTCCATGGTACAGAGTTCCTTTTCTAATGCAAAATGGCGATCAGCAATTTACAACTTGGGTTGCGTCAGCAAAAAAAGATACACCTACAGGTGCGCTTGCAGGAAATTACATTAAAGTAGGAGTTTCACAGATTTATCAAAGCCATCCTGGTATCGACAGTGCTTCACAAATACTACTTACCATCGTTGAACCAGGAAAAGTGTATAAGTACGAAGGATGTAGATAAAATATATGATTATAAATATTTGATTATGTGTTGTTATGTTTGAATTTTTGATTTGCTTTTACAGTTATATGTTTGATGAGGAACAGCTATTTCTTGATGGAATTAGCTTGGCATAATGGGTTCATACGACTTCATCACCTAGATTTTAATCCGGTATAATTTCTGAGAAGAAAACCAAAATTACTCGAATTGAATAAAAGAGGTGCTTAAGTTAAAAAATAAACTGTTGTTTTAAACAGGAATAGGCGAGTCATTCCATTGAGGATTTTCTTCACTATTTTTAGGTTTCAAGTATGCTTTAGCAGCTTCAAGAGCATTATTTTGTGAAGCTCTACTTCTCATATAAAATGGATGCCAGGCACTTTCAGCAATAGCTGTTAATTCAAACCTTTCACATACGTTTTGTTGTGCATTCTCTCTTACTCCCGCCAAAAATAGATCCTAATTTGGTTGTGCACAATCACCAACTTCCCAAGATTGTAAATCATACAGAATATCAACTTCACCTAAACTATCAAGAACAGATACTACTCCTAGAGCTAACTCGGCAACGCCTCTCAATTGGAGTATCCCGCCACGACCATCGGACATTTTTTCTTCGTTGTAGTATTCTTTCACTCGTTTTTCAAAACAATCATATTCTCTACCATTTGTGGTCATAATTTTACCGAGAAACTCCTTATTTAAATAAGTATTCATTATAAAGTAGCAAGGTTGTATGTCCAGCAACAAAATAATCAATAAGGATCAAAATTAAGCCCCTCTAACTTTACTCTCGTCCTGTTCGAGGGGTTAGGCTGAATTGAAATACCGTTGTTCATTAGTAAACTTTTCCCGGTCATCTCTTTTGGCTTCTGAATTTTCATAAGTTCTAATATTGTGGGAGCAACATCACTTAGTCCCCCTTCATGAAGCTTACAATCTTTTCCGATTACTAAGAACGGCACTTTATTTGTCGTATGGGAGGTAATATATTTGCCGTTCATTTCTTCACAATTACCATGGTCCGCTGTGATACACACTAAACCCTTAAACTCAGCTACAATCCGACCAACTTGTTCATCAACTGCTTCAAGCGCACGAATCGTTGCCATCATATCACCCGTGTGCCCAACCATATCACCATTAGCAATATTCACTACAAAAAAATCATACTTATCTTGATTTACAAGCAGAGAATCTGCAATCTGCTTTGCTTTCATGGCTGGTGTTTTATCATAGGTTGTAACTTTGCGGCTGGGAATATGAATGCGGTCCTCATTTTTGAAAATGCATTCACAGAGTCCGTTAAAGAAATACGTTACATGGGCCCACTTTTCTGTTTCAGCAATACGCAGTTGTCGCAGTTTCGCTCGATCAATAATTTCACCCAACGTTTGTTTTGGAATAATTGGCGGGAAAGCAACCGGCACATGAAGGCTCTTTTCATATTGTGTTAATGTTACGAAGCACAAATCGATGATTTCTTTGCGTTGAAATTCATTGAATGAGCCAGAGACAAACGCCCGCGTAAGTTCCCGAGCCCTATCAGAGCGAAAATTGAAGAAAATCACCGAATCATGCTCGTCTACAACGCATTTCTTTAAAAGCAGTGTTGGTTTGATAAACTCGTCTGTTTCGCCGTTTTTGTAGCAATCTTGAAGAAGTTTAATGGGGTCATCGGCATACCGGCCTTTACAATTGACCATTACATCGTACGCTTTATGCTCACGGTTCCAGCGATTATCACGATCCATCGCAAAGTATCGACCGGTGATTGTTGCGAGTGTTCCGATGTTATTTTTTATGCTGAAACGTTGTAGTTGCTTAATGTAATTGATACCTGAAGTGGGTGGTGTATCTCGTCCATCTAGAAAAGCATGAATGTATACTTCATGAAAGTTTTGTTGTTTACAGAGTTTGAGAAGAGCAAAAAGATGGTTGACATGAGAGTGTACTCCAGCGTCACTCAATAGTCCCATTACGTGTAATTTGTGGTTTCTTTTTTTGGCATGATTTATCGCGTGGAGTAGTTCTTTATTTTTGTAGAACGATCCGTCCTGAATGGATCTATTGATCCGGACGAGATCGGTTTTAACAACCCTACCAGCACCAAGAGTTAAATGGCCTACTTCAGAGTTACCCATCACTCCATTTGGGAGTCCTACAGCAGGACCTGCTGCATTAAGAAGGGTGTGGGCTGCAGTGTTGTAAAGTTGATTTAAATTTGGTGTTCTGGCTTTGGCTATCGCGTTAAAAGCTTTTGATTTTCTATCACCCCACCCATCTAGGATGAGAAGCGCAAGTTTGGGCATGGTGGAGAAAGTTTAATTGAGATTAAAAATGTTACCATTGCAGGTTTTAACAAGATCTACATTGAAGAGTCTACTTGTTGTCGCTCATGTGTATTTGCAACAAATACTTGTTCTTCTTTATACTTGAATAATTTGGCAATGAGAGTGTCTGGAAATGATTGTATACGATAATTGTAGTTCGTCACACTATCGTTATAGAATTCACGTCGGTCGGCGATCTCATTTTCAAGTCCCGTAATTCTCGATTGCAATTGTAAAAAATTCTCATTGGCGCGAAGTTTAGGATAATTTTCTGCTACCGCAAAGATTGTTTTGAGACTCTCACTAATTTGATTATTCAAATCTGCTTTTACTCGAAGTGATGTTGCCTGGGCTAGCTTGGAGCGCATTCGCGTGAGGTTCGCCAATGTCTCTTTTTCATGTTTCATATATCCTTTTACTGTATCAATGAGCTTAGGCAACTCATCTGAGCGCTGTTTGAGTAAAACGTCTATATTGGCATACGATTTAGCAATGTTCAGTTTTAGTTTCACAAGTCCATTGTAAATCCAAATGACATATACCATGAGACAAATTATGGTTGTGAGGGTAACAAAGTAAAGAAAAGGTTCAAGCGCTGCCATTGTTATATGTTCATCGTTAAGATGAAGTAACCTCCAAGACTGAAGAGGATGGTTCCCCCTATTATTAAAGCAATCGATTTCCAGTTTAATGATTTCGTAATTTCTTCTTCTTTTTTATCAGAAATGTAGAATGGCATATTTTTTGGGCCGGTTTGTATAATGATATTATCGGTGTTCTTGACAGCGCTAGCAACGAGTGTATTTTTTCCTGCCGTGCCTAAGATGAAAAGCTTATCATTAGGCGCAATATAGTATTCACGATAACGCATGGTTTTATTTAAACCAAGTATATTTTCAAATGATATATTTCTTTGTGCAAGATATTCCATTACGATTTTTGGTGGGTCTCTGCCAAAACTGGATTCGTATTCATAGTCAATAGGTATGTCAATTGCCGCTCCCTTTGGATCAACCAGAACTGACCCGGTCTCATCTTGGACCAGAAACGGTTCTCTGCGCTCATTTTTCTGAATCAACACCCACTTCGAGCTTTTGCCTTGTTTTTTGTATTCTTCGATTGTGAACTTGTAATAAACGCAGTCTTTGTGATTGATGGGACTTTTGAAAAGATTTTGTTTATGGTGGGTGGCTTTTCCTTTTATTTCAACAAGGCCCATTGCAAGAGCACGAATCTTAGATGTTGGTAGATCTTGAATTAATCGCTTACGGCGATGCATCAAGAAGCCTTTAACTAGCAGAATGATGCCAATAACCATAAAGATAAGGACGGCGAAGGGGTTTTGCATATGATACTGCAATATATACTCTCTTTTAGTATTTATCGGTTAAAAGAGGTTTGTTCCAGTTGTGAAAATAGCTATTTTGTAGGATGTGCAGTTTTCAACCGGAATATTTAAAAAAAGTAATGTAATTAAGTAGTTATGGAACGACCAAAATTAGAATTTCTTGTGGTTCATGTATCAGGCCAAAATAAATCTGATAGGTTGGAACAAGTACAAGAAACATTGAGATTAGCAATAGAAGTTGCAGACGAAATAAAAAATGCAACTGCTAAATGTCAATCAGTTATTCAGATAGATGGACATCCTGTTTCTATTGTCGGTTTAAAGATGACAGGTAGAACTTCTGTAGAGAATATTGGCATAACATATGTCACTAATGGAGAAACGCATACCAGAGATTATGTTAAACAAGA
Organism: uncultured Methanosarcinales archaeon; assembly: GCA_964362485.1. Taxonomy (GTDB): domain Archaea; phylum Nanobdellota; class Nanobdellia; order Woesearchaeales; family GW2011-AR9; genus CAMAVK01. The sequence continues at coordinate 12,759 of CAYIEX010000006.1, forward strand.
TTTTTATAAGTTATGATTGAATTTTGCTGCGTTGTTAGTTGTAATTAATAGCTTGGCTCTTTACATCACCTAAATTCAATCTCTTCAAACCCGATTTTATTATAGCAAAGAACCACAATCTATTTAAAAGAGGAGGGGGATGGAAAAATATGGAAAATCCTCTTTTTCAGATTCATTATGGGGTTATGCTGGCGATGCGAGAGCATCGTGATGGTTTTGTTGCAGCTCAGGCCCCCTATGTAGAGGCCTATAAATCGTTTTTTCGAGAGATGCGAACGTATATCCCTATGCCAGGGTGGATGGAAAAAAATGATGTTTCCCCGCTTGCGTGTTCATTTGTTGATCAGGGAATTGAGGATTTACTATTAAAACCAACACAAAAAGCCTTATCAGTACAGTATACTATTGATCCTTCTGAAGCGAATGAACGATTTATAGAGTGCGGAGGTCCATTAAGTCATGTTCAATACAAAGCATTGGCATTGACTTTTCATTCTGCTCTTCCGCCATATGTTTATGTTCAAGAACCTCCCGCCGTTATAAAAACGCGGAGGAAAGCATAAGATTTATAAATAAACCCCACCCAAATTGGACTTATGGAATTCACTGTTCATAAGGAAACCAAAGATAGTATGACTTTTCAGTTAAAAGGCGAAACACATACTTTTTGTAATGCTCTTAAAAATGAAATTCTACTAGTGAAAGGCGTTACGCTTGCGAGTTACCGGATTGACCATCCATTAATTGGTGTTCCAGAGTTTATAATTGAAACAAAAGGTGTTGAACCGCGCAAGGCTTTGAAGGATGCTTTAAAAAATCTTAAGAAGAAAGCGGAAGAGTTTAAGAAAGAAATTCCTTCTCTCTAATATTTTTTATGATTATACTATCTCACAACATCTTGTTCTACAATAAGTTTCTTTCCTTCAACTGTTACGATATCACCTACACGTAATTTACACCGATTTCGAGTTTCTATTTCACCATTTACGAGAACTATTCCAGACCGAATAAGCACTTTGGCCTGTCCACCAGTAGTTGCGATGTTGTTTATTTTGAGTAAAGAGTTGAGTTCAATGTAAGGATCGGGGTTCATCGGATTTCCAATAGATCAAAAAGTGATTTTGTATCTTTTTTCACTACTTTATCCGTTGCTATTTTTATGTCTTGTGTTGTTGTTTGGGTGCAGGATCTTTGTGTACACATGCGATGCAGTTCAGCAATTATTTTTTGGATGCACTCTGACTCACAATCATAGTCAACTTTAAGTCCTATAATCCAGAGTGTTCCAATAATGTGATTGTTTTGCTGCTCATGTGAATCAAGCTTGGCGATTCTTCGTTGTAGGCGGTCATAGAAGTTTTCGTTGAGGGCTGTTCCATCACTCATTTGAACCCCACCAAGAGACTGCAAATCGACTGGTCGCTCCCGCAGGTAGCGATCGCCGGCTAGAACTGTATTAATAATATCGTCAGAAGCACCTTGTAGCACTTCTTTATCGCATTGAACACGCTCATTAGTTTGGATGGCTATTCCTTCACTGAACCAAGAAGGGTGACTGCGAATTAAATGATAGAGTATGTAGTGTGTAGTTTCATGTTCGTCAGGGAGAAGCTGACCCTCAGTTGTTGGATACTTACTTTCATACGGGATGAATCCATTGAAATTAGTGTGGCGAATTTCTCCGACGCTTGTCATGCCACCTTCGGCACAACAACAGCCACGAGGATCCTCGCAGGAACTTAAGGTTACATCATGAACCACTTTGTAGTTAACGCGGGGGACCTTGGCGTTAACATAATCTTCGAGGCAGCTTACTACTTTTTCTTGCATTCTAGCATAAGGCTCGAGGAACTGTTTTTGTTCAGGACAATTGGGTTCACAATAGACTTGAACTTGGGAATTACATGTACCAATACACTCTTTTTCACAATCATATGGACAAAATGAATGTTCCTCGCCAGGTTCACAGAGGCCGTCTCCACACGTCGTTGCTGAGACGCAGGTTTTGCCCTCGAGTCTGAAACCTTCTTGACAGGTAATGGTGGTTTGATTAGAGCAGGAGATGAGAAAAATGATCGTAATTAAAATTAGAATTGCAATGCGCATGAATCTTTATAGGTTAATATTCTTTATAAGGTTTATGCCGATAATAATACCCTTTCTCCCAGTAACATTTATAAATAATCTTTCATCCTTGTTAACTATGGTTAAATTATTCTTAATGCCTCAGGAAATTGAAACATTCTATATCCTTCCCTCTCTACGGAGCAATCTCGCCGAAATTTTAAAAGAGCATGGCATGAAGCAAAAAGATATTGCTGAAATCATGGGCATCAATAGTGCTACTATTAGCCAATATAGAAGTCAAAAAAGAGGGCAGAAAATTCAGTTTTCATCTGATTTTATAGATGAAATGAAGGTTTCTGCGCACAAGATTAAGGATAGATATACCTACATTTATGAAAGTCAGCGATTGCTAAAAGTATTACGTAATACAAGAATGCTGTGTCAAATCCACCGTCAATTTTCGGACGTTCCGGGGGTTTGTGATCCCGCGAAAGTAGGATGTACAGCACGAGGGATCTAAATGGCCCTCAAACCAAAACTGGAATTGGACCGTTCTAAATATGATGATGCAGATAAGCATAAATCTCGCTTTGTCGCAAAACCAGGTATAAATGAGAAAGTAGTACACCTTATTTCGAAGACGAAAAACGAACCGGACTGGATGCTTCAAAAAAGACTTGCTGCGTACAAGTTATTTAGCGAGACCGAGGTTCCCACATGGGGGCCAGATTTGTCTGCACTTGATTTAAACAAAATAGTCTATTTTATTGATCCTAATGCACCGGAAACGAATAATTGGGAGAATGTTCCGGATGAAATTAAAAAGACGTTTGACCGCTTAGGTATTCCTGAAGCGGAAAAAAATGTTCTCTCCGGTGTGGGGGCACAATATGATAGTTCCATTGTATATCATAATTTGCAGAAATCACTTAAGGATAAAGGTGTTATATTTGATAACATGGATGTTGCAGTTCATGAGCATCCGGAGTTAGTCAAGAAATATTTTATGACAAATTGTATTCCCATTAATGATCATAAATTTATCATGCTCCATGCCGCAGTATGGAGCGGGGGAACATTCATCTATGTCCCCAAGGGTGTAAAAGTAGAGTTGCCTTTGCAGGCCTACTTTCGAATGAATGCCAAAAAAGGTGGGCAGTTTGAACACACACTGATAATCATTGATGAAGGAGCAGAACTCCATTATATTGAAGGATGTTCAAGTCCGCGCTATGGTCAATCATCGCTCCATGCTGGCTGCGTTGAGATTCATGTTATGAAAGGCGCAACGATGCGTTATACTTCGATTGAGAATTGGAGTAAGAATGTGTATAATCTTAATACTAAGCGTGCTTTGGTATACGAAGACGCCACGATGATTTGGGTTAATGGAAATATGGGTAGTACAAAAACGATGCTCTATCCTTGTTCTGTCCTACTTGGTGAGAGAGCGCGTACAGAAAGTATTGGAATTGCTTTTGCAGGGGCGGGTCAGAATCAAGATACGGGTACGAAAGTGATTCATGTTGCAGCTAACACCACTTCATTTATTCAATCAAAAAGTATTAGTAAGGCGGGCGGGGTTTCTAGCTACCGCGGTCTAGTACGGGTCAATAAAAATGCAAAAAATAGCAAATCACGAGTTGAGTGCGATGCGTTAATGCTTGACAGCAAATCTACTTCAAACACTTATCCTTCCATGAAAGTTGATACTGCGGATGCCCAGGTTTCGCATGAGGCAAATGTTGGTAAAATTACAGATGAGCAGATTTATTATTTAATGAGTAGGGGTTTGCGTGAAGATCAAGCAATTAAAATGATCGTGGCTGGTTTTATTGAACCTATTGTGAAGGCATTGCCACTGGAATATGCCATTGAATTGAATAAACTCATAGAATTAGAAGTAGAAGGGTTATAAAAAGAATACAATGAAAATGGTCGTACGCATGAGAACAAAGACAGTTGATGATATGAATCGTTCATTTCAGTATGGGCTGGGAATTAGGCTACAACTGGATGATTTCTCAGTGGTGCAATTCAAATCGGAAACAAAAAAAGGAGTGTTAGCGAGTAAATTTAATATGCCTAACGGAGTTCATAACTATACATTACGAGACTTACCCAAAGTTCTTAAGGCGAAATATTTAGGAAATATTGAACGTGAGGAGAGTTCAATATTCACTGCCACAGTGGCGGATGTTTTTATAGTAGTGATTCCTTCTCGGGTTACGGTTGTAGATCCTATTTATCTTACCCAGCAATTAAAGAATGGAGCGGTTGCATGCAAAATAGTCATTGTCGCTAAAAAAAATAGCAAGGCAACAATAATGATTAATAGGAGCAGTCTTGAAAAGACATATGGTCTTACTACGACGGTTTCAGTTATTGTGGAGAGTGAAGCAGAATTGAGCATTATCTCAGTTGAGAATTATAATCACAACACATTTGTTTTCAATACGATGTCATCACAGGTTGGCGAACAAGGTACACTCTCGGTTGTGGCGGTTCTTGGTGGGGGCAAGGTACATTATCACCATGCGACAACAAGTCTAGTAGGAAGGGGTAGTAAAGTTAATCATAATGTTGTGTTTTACAACAAAAATCAGCAATTTGATGTCTTGACCGAGGCTATTCATGATGCACAGGGTACGTCATCAACTCTTCTTAGCCGCGGTGTTGTGGAGAATGGGAAGGCGATTGCCCAAGGTAAAGTTGTTATCGGAAAAAAGGGTTCACAGGCCCAAGGAAAACAGCGAGTTGATCTTTTGCTTCTCGATGAGAAAGCCCAGGGAGAGGCAATCCCTATTTTAGAAGTTCATAATGATGATGTTAGCTGCCAGCATGGATCTACTATCTCAAGAATAAATGCAGAACAACTCTATTATGTTCAAAGTAGGGGCATTGCTCTTGCTCAAGCGCGTAAGCTTTTAACGAAAGGCTTTTTAGGAGAACTTCTGATTGATGTTCCGCAAGCAATACTTACAGAGATGCAGGGGATACTAGAGGGTAAGCAATGAATGCCATTCTGAAGCGTGGATCTGAACAGGCAATGAAGTTACGTGGAGATTTTCCTATTTTTTTGTCCCATCCTAAATTGGTATATCTTGACAATACGGCTACTACGCATAAGCCAACTTTGATGCTTAAAGCGATGAATGATTTTTATTCTGCCTATAATGCTAACGTGCATCGAGGGATATATGGATTAGCTGAAAAAGCAACGGCAGCATATGAACAGGCCCGTGATCGCGTAGCCCATTTTATCGGTGCAAGTCGAGAAGAGGTTATTTTTACTTCAGGAACGACAAGTTCAATAAACTTAGCGATGCAGCTACTCAAAGAGCAAATAAGGGCAGGTGATGAGATTGTTCTAACTGTTGTTGAACATCACAGTAACTTGGTTCCATGGCAGCAACTGGCGCAAGAGAAAAAAGCAGTGCTTCGTTTTATTCCTATTACTCCTGCTTATACTCTTGATTTTAAGGCGGCAGAATCGATTATAAATACAAAAACACGAATCGTAGCGATTACGGGTATTTCAAATGTTCTTGGGACTATCACACCACTTGCAGATATTATTGCGCTAGCACGTAAACATAAGGCGTATACAGTTATTGATGGCGCCCAGATGGTCGCGCATGGTAAGGTAAATGTTGGAACACTTGGTTGTGATTTTTTTGCGTTCTCGGGTCATAAGATGTTTGGTCCAACGGGAATTGGTGTGTTGTATGGGAGGCGCGGACTACTTGAGAAATTAGACCCAACTATATTTGGTGGAGAAATGATTAAAGAGGTTGACCTAGAACATGCCAGCTGGAATGATCTTCCTTGGAAATTCGAAGCAGGTACACCACTTATTGCGCAAGCGATTGGACTTGGAGCGGCTATTGAGTATATTGAAAAAAAGAAGCTATATTTGCGTGAAGGGTACTTGCAGACGTTACGGAATTATACTGTTGCTGGACTTGAAAAGCTAGGAGCCACAATCATTGGACCAAAACAGGGAGCACCCATCATTACATTTACATTACCAAGGATTCATCCGCATGATATTGCCCAGATTCTGGATCGTGATCAAATTTGTATCCGGGCAGGGCATCATTGCGCAATGCCTTTGCACCGAGAACTTAAAGTACAGGCAAGTGCGCGGGTATCACTTTCGTACTATAATACAAAAACAGATATAGATCGACTCCTACGGGGTATTGAAAAGGTGTATAATGTTTTTGGGGTGAAGTCGCGTGGATGAGGATCTTTACCAAGAGCAGATACTGGACCATTACCGCTATCCTCGTCATAAAGGAAAGATAGCGCGAGCGAATGTAGTATACCGCGAAGTGAATCCGCTGTGCGGCGATGAACTCACGTTTTATGCTGCTGTAGAGAATGGAACAATAAAGTCACTCTCATTTGAAGGCCAGGGCTGTGCTATTAGTCAAGCATCTGCATCGCTGCTTGCTGAATTCTTGCAAGGGAAAACGGTTGCAGAGGCACTTGCTTTGGGAGAGAACACAATTTATTCACTCTTGGGAATAACTATTAGTCACACAAGAACAAAATGTGCATTACTATCATTACACACAATCCAAAAAGGAATACGGCAAAAAGGATTTAAAGAGGTAGGGTTGTCAAAAAAATCAATGACGACACCGGCTAAGACCAGGAAGGGATAATTATGCTTGAAGTACAAAAATTACATGTTACAGTGGATGGCAAAAAGATACTAACAAATCTTAATCTTCAATTCGAAGCGGGAAAAGTCCATGTGCTTATGGGACCTAATGGCGCAGGAAAGAGTACACTACTCCATGCGCTGATGGGGCATCCGCGCTATACAGTAACCTCAGGGAAGATTATATTAGATAAGGATAATATTACGAACAAAACTACCGATGAGAGAGCTAAGGCAGGATTATTTTTATCATTTCAGCATCCCGTGGAGATTCCTGGCGTTAAAGTTCAACATTTTTTACGTACAGCGTACAATAATTTGCGTGAAGCTCGTGGTGAGAAGCCACTTAATGTCTTAGAATTTCACACAAAATTACATGAAAAGTTAAAATTACTGAAGTTGGATGAGAGTTTTGGAAAGCGAGCAATGCATGAGGGTTTCTCTGGTGGTGAGCGTAAGCGGATGGAAATCCTCCAACTTCTTTTATTTGAACCGCGCTATGCATTCTTAGATGAGACAGATTCTGGACTTGATGTTGATGGAATAAAGACGGTTGCCGAAGGAGTAAACCTGCTTCGCAAAAATAAAAATATGGGGATTATTGTTGTTACACATTATCAACGCTTTTTAGAATATCTTAAAGTAGACACGGTGAGTGTTCTTGTGAACGGTCAAGTTGTTGCCCAAGGTGGTGCGGAGCTTGCACTCAAAATTGAAAAGGAAGGTTTTGTGGCGGTGACGAAATGATTACACGAGATCTGGCTATTGATGTACTAAAAACAGTTGTTGATCCCGAGATAGGGATCGATATTTGGACATTGGAACTGGTGTATAAAATTGAAATAGAAAAGGAGACAATTAAAGTTTTGATGACATTTACATCACCCTTTTGTCCCTATGGTCCTGCGCTCATGGAGGATATTAAACGTGGTTTTGAAGAAAAAGGAGTAAAAGATATAGAAATTGAAGTGACATTTGATCCACCCTGGAAACCTAGTGATGACTTACGGGATATGCTTGGGATGTAGATCAGCAAGCTCTTGTCTTAGGGTAACAATACTTGGAGTCATGTTTCTTTTCATTTGCGCTGATGATAAAAGTTGTCCTAAAGATAAAGCTTTTTCTTTTTCTAATTTAGCATGTTGAGAAGATACTTCTTCATATAAGGTGATAGTGTCTCTTGCCGAGTCATGAAAACGAACCAATCCTTGCGCGGCTTCGTGCTGTCTTCGATAATAAGTGGCAACGTACGTGTCAAAAAATTCTCGGTCGTTTACTTTGTTTTTGTCGATTATTTCATCAACTAAGGAGTAATAGCCACGGGCTAGGTTATTTCCGGTCTTGTTAAGTCGATGAAGTTCCTGGCCTACTCGCTTATAACGCTGCCACCAATCATAACAGTTATTGTTATTAAGATCAGGATGAGTAATTGACCTAAAAGAAGTTAAGTCCTCTTCAACTATAAGGATCATTGCTTTTAGTGCTTGATTAATGCGAGCGTAGGAGGTAACTTGCTTATGTAACTCAACAAGCCGTTCAACATACGTTCTAGTGCGCAGGGTTGATGTAAAAGCGTCATCTATGGTTATTGGCCACGCACATGAAGGGTGAAGAAGTTTTGTGCGACTGACAAGAACATCATTTTCTCGAAAAGTCTGCTCGGGAGATAATTGAGCACCATCTTGTAAGTAAAGAGCCATACACTCATACATTCTCTGTGTACTCTTATCAAGCTTTTCTTGCGGTTTAAAAGCTGGTGAATCTGATTGGGAAGCTAGTGTCAGCCTTGAAGCGCAACCGGATAGTCCATATAGTGCCGCAGCAAGAAGAATTCGTTGCATAGATGCTAATTAGGCTCCTTTTTTATATATTTGTTGCAATTGTATTAGTTACATCGAAAAAAGAAGATCAATGAGAAATTGGTATATGTCACAAGGTGGAGGGAGAGTTCTCTAAAGATCATCTTCTAACATGTGATATCCTCGCTGAAAACTTGAAATATCACTATTAACGGATACAATAGTGGTTGTCACTGTTGCTCGCACAGATAGATCCCGTACTTTAAAATCATCGAAAAGATTTATTTCCTGTGGGCCAATTGCTGCAATATCCTGTGGCCTGCATTCAAAAAAGCCAATCGCATACGACCCTGCTTGAAATGATGGTGTGAATCCTGGAAGGTGACCTCCCTGCTTTAACATTCGGTCTAGGTAGAAAGGAATTTGCTGATAAAGAAGTACTTCACCACTTAACTTTGCCTTATTTAAGTCAAGCGAGCCAAGGAAGAGAGTAGGCTTAAATTTTGGATCGATGCGCCCATCCCTTTGCTGATGATACAGTTTTGTCGCATCATCAAAAAGATAAGTTGAATTCTTGGTTCTGAAGACTTCGTAGTTCATTTGTGAATTGGAACCGTACCATGTTATAAATATTTATGTTTGGACATGCTCAATTTATTTTATCATCTTCATTTCAGAATGATTCGAGAGATTGATACTACTGATGGGGAGTTTTAAACAGAAGATTTAAATAATGAAAAAAGCCTGAGCCATGTATGGAAGAAACTAAACCGTCTTTAAAGCCGCCAAGGTATTTTCTTATCAATGATGTCCATGGTTATGCCATCGGGACAACTGAAGGTTTCAGTAGTTCGGAGAGGACATTAGACATTCCATTCAATGATTTTGCTCAGGACTACCGTTTACAAGAGGCATTATGTCTCATGTCAACTGTGCTTATGAAACCTGCTGTTCATCCACTGATTGCAAGTCCTTTAGAAGGAAGGGATCTGGAGCAAGGAGTAGCAGGGTATTTATCGGCTTTTAAATCGAATGCGCAAGAAGGAGCGGCAGCTAAGAGGTATTTGTTGGATAACGGAACACTTCGAATCCACTTTAGAGATGAAGAATTGCGAGATGTCATAGTTGAAGGAAGGAAAGCAGAGAATTACTTGGCCCTTTGTATTGCCATGAGTGAAATTCTACTGGGTTACTCTAAGCCGGGTATTTACGTATCAGAAAAACAATTAAAATGAAGAAATGAAATTAATTTAAATAAAGCCCATTAGCACATAATATTATCTACCAACATGGTTGATTATGATCTCTAAATTATTATCGATGATGTCTTTTCATCTTTTTCTTCGTCAAAATCGCATACAACCGCCTCCGTTGTGATAACCATCGCTGCGATGCTGGCGGCGTTTTGCAATCCGCTGCGAACTACTTTGGTTGGATCGATTACTCCGGTCTTAAAGAGATTTTCATAGGTATCATTTTTGGCGTTATAACCCACATCCAGATCTTGCTGCGCTCTGATTGCGGCAACTACTTCAGCTCCTTCACGCCCTGCATTTTTGGCAATTTGGCGGAGTGGCTCTTCAAGAGATCGCTGCACTATGGTTACTCCAATTTGCTGATCGCCGTCAAGTTTAAGTTTGACTAGCGCACGCGCAGCGTGAAATAAAGTTAAACCACCACCGGGGACGACGCCTTCTTCTACTGCGGCTTTCGTAGCATGGAGAGCATCATCAATGCGCATCTTTTTTTCTTTCATTTCGGTTTCAGTCGCTGCACCCACTTTAATGACCGCTACACCGCCCC
>CAYIEX010000007.1:0-22891 GCA_964362485.1 uncultured Methanosarcinales archaeon
TAATGGACCTTTTTTAGGTTCATCAAGGGAAGCGAGAGAGGGTTCACACCGCAGGCAAGATCAAGGATGCTCGATGGTTTGCCAGTAGTTGCAAAGATGCTGGAGTACAGCATTTTGTAGGTAGCAAGTCGCTCTTTTGTAGAGGAGTGGGTTTCCAACATTTGGTGGAGAATTTGGGATTGCTCATTTGCCGTTGCATTATCATAGTGGGTGAGAAGCTCAAGAGGGTGATTTTGTGCTCGGAAGAGTCCATAGGATCGTCGCAATTTTTCGCGAATGCGTTTGAGTGTCTCTCGATATATTGCCGATTTAGTATTGAATTTTTCAGTTAGTTGTTGTGCTGTTTTGGGTTCTTTTTGTAGATACACTTTGATTTGTTCTACAATAAACGTATCGCTGAGTGCGGAAAGTTCTTTTTTCTTTTTAATATCAAGCGCAAAGGCTCCGAGCTGCTCTTTGGAAAGCATACGATAGAGTCGTTTCATAACTATAAAAAGCTTTTTAAAGATGAAAGAACGGTTAGCAGATATGAGGGAAAAACTCAAGAGATTGCATCATCATTGTAAGAATGCATGGCATTTTTTGTGGCATGATGATTCGCTTACGAGTTGGTTACTTAATATCGTTATTGCGTTTGTCGTTATCTATTTCATTGTCTACCCTTTGATTGGTGCTGTATTTGGTACGAGTTTTCCTATCGTTGCGGTGCTGAGTGAAAGTATGGAACATGGGCTGTATGATGGTAAGTTATGTGAACAACGGCTTGCGGAGTTTAGAGAATCATTTGATAATTACTGGGACGTTTGTGGGAGTTGGTATGAGGAGAGGGGAATATCAAAAGAGCAATTCCGAGATTTTCCACTCTCAGATGGATTCAATAAGGGTGATGTGATTATTGTGTGGCGAGCAGAGCGCACTAATTTGGAAATTGGCGATGTTCTAATCTTTAATGGAAATCGACAGCAGCCAATTATTCATCGGATTGTTGCAATAACCGAAGAGAATGGGAACATCTTTTATCAAACTAAAGGAGATCATAATAGTAATAGTATTAAATCACCCCTGGAAGAAACTAGAATAGGTGAAGAGCGGATTTTTGGCCAGGGGATATTGCGGTTGCCGTATTTTGGTTGGGTGAAGATTTTGTTCGTGGACTTGATGAGTTTGTTTGGTGTGCAGATAACGCGGTAATAGTTGCTTATTTTATTTTAAACTAATAATCTTATTACAATCACTTCCCTGAAAAACTTTTACTTGCTTTTTCACTCCAAAAGCTGGGAAGGGTATTGGTTATAAAACCACGATAGGAGTCTGTGTAGAGATAGGTTATACCGATTGTTCCTTTGTATTTTTTGAAATCTTCGTCAACCAACTCATAAATTTCTTTAATCTTGCCGCGCTCGAAGTCTTTTTGGAGAAGGCTCGATGGTTTTAATATCAGAAAGTCTGCTTGACGAATAGCGTTGATCTCGAGATTAGCAGAATTTTGAGTGATGAAGAGTACTGTGACGTCTTTGTGCCGGGAGATGAAGAGAAGTTCAGAGAGAAGAACGTTGGCATCACTCATTGTTTTTCTACTGCTAAATTGAATACCGCCTTCATCGATTAATACTATGGCATTGTTTTCTAGCTGTGATGGATCGTGAATGAGAGTTATCCAGGAGGGAAGAGCATCGGCGCGAAAACCCATGGCAAAGATCTTCTTGTCGGTTTGCGCTTGCATATTCTCAAGGATACGCATCCCAATTGCGCTTTTACCGCTGCCACGCGCACCAATAATAAGCCCTATGAGACTTTTGGAGGAGTAGAGTTTATTCTCAAAGATCGGAAGTTCGCCAGTGATTGATTTTATTTCGGTGAGTTGCTCAAATGAGGAATTATGTGCAATGTGTCCAATGCTAGGGGGTGGAAGGGTTGGAGGGCTGTCTTTTGGATTTTTAGAAGAGGAGATGATCGTCTCATGTTTGGTTTCGTTGTTTTCCTGTCTATTCGCTTGTTTGCTTACTTTATTATCTTGCCGAACTTCTTTAATGCTATAATAGAGTTGTTTGAGAAGGAACCATATCGCTTGAAAAGGATAGATAAAGAGTAGCTTGAAGAGAAAGCGGAAGAATTTTCCAGCATAATAAATGAGACGTTGTCTTGTTTTTTTCCGCATAGGAGGGTAGTGGATCAGGGATTATTTAAGAATTGCTCTTCAATAATGGACTCTTGAGCAAGGGGTTATGTGAAGTTGTGTGCAATAAAATTTCCGTTTCTTTAAGAAAAAGAGAGGCGAGAACCCCCACCTTGTGATTCGCACAAAAATCACTTTGTAACTAACCAAGCTCTGCTCCAAATTCGATATACTTCATGATATTCATTTTCCAACATAAATCCAAAACTAAGTTCTTCTCTTGCGCAATCTCCATCTCCACCCATTTTACCTTCGATTCTTCGATCTCCAAAGCTAGTGCCAAATCTTCCTTTTTCTGCTTCCATAAACTCCCAAAGTGATTCTCCAATTGTCAGTTCTTGTTTTTTGAATGTGTCGTATTCTCTATTGTCAATAGCTCCAAACATGAATCGAAGTCCAAATTTTGACATTAATCTCATCTGCTTAAAATATCTATCTTCAACAGGATTAGAAGACTCTTGAACAAAGGCAGCATAATCTTTGTCATCTGCTTTAACACCCATCATTCTCAGAAATCCTGAAAAATCTTCTTGTTTCACTCCATTACCAAAATAAACTAATCCACCAGATTCTTCTTGAGGTGGATCTCCCCTAATTGGTTCTAAAGAATGTCTTTGATAGCCATAAACACCATTTCCATATGGAGTGAATTTTGATAAATCACCTGGTTGAACTTGAAGATTTTTTCCCGGCCAGACTGCCGGGCTTACAATTACTTTTTCTAATCCTTGTTTTGTCATTTTTAATCAACTCAGAAGTCTATTCCGAGGTTCTTCACCTCTTAATCTTTAGGATTCATACTAAACTTAAAAACCTTTCGGAATAGTAAGAGGTTCTCGCCTCTAGTCCTTACGGACGAGCATAACAGGGCCGGATGTTCTGTGAACAATGGGTTGTGGTAAGGATAATTGCGCTAGATGGTAGTATAGTCATCCAACTAATTCAATCAGATTGAAGTTGGATGACTAATAGTCCGCAAAGTAGCATGTTCCTACCGGAACATTTTCTTTGAGGACTATATTAATGTGCCTGGTGAAATTGGTTGAGACAAACGGCGTTATAACGCATTATCACCATACTCATCGCGGTGAGCGTAGCGATAAATCACATAAAAAATGATTAAGATTAACAGCAGGCCTGCGATGATCCAACCCCAAGGTAAGGTGGAAGGGGTGTTTTCTGCTGATTTTGTTTCAACTGCTTTTCCTGTTAGTGGAGCAGGCGGAGGGATTTGTTCATCTGGTCCGAGGAGTTCTGTTTGGAAGACCTGTTTTTCCATGGCATAGGTATTCCAGTAGTTTACTGTCATTTCAACATTATATGTGCCGGGTTCGCGATTGCGCGCATTATAGTAGTCTTGGATTCTTTCACGCACAAGTGCAGCAAGATCGAGTGACTTTGTACGAAAGGTATCGAGTACCTCCCCATTTTGGGTTACTTTTACATCAACAAAAACATTTTCTACTTCTTTATTCCATTTATTAAGAAGTTCAAGTGTGTACTGATTAATGGTTTTAGCTTTTAAGTAGCGGTCAAAATAGGTTACTTCCACCTCTGGTTTTCCAATGATGAGCTTTTTTTGCACTTCGATTTCTTGATCATCATAGGTGGTAATAGCACTTACTTTAAACTCGCCTTGCTCGAGTTGGTTCTTGGCTAATTGGACGCTGAGAACCTTATTTTCTTTCGTTTTAAGATTTGTTTCGTCTGTTGCGAGTGTCTCACGAGTCTGTTTTTCATCATTTATGTAGAACGTTGTTTGGACATTGGAAAGATTTAATTTACCACGGTTTTCGACTTCCGAGATAAGTGTAATTTTTCCACCATCATCGCGGAAGTTAAGCTTATTTTCGATGTATTTGTCGGGGTATGGGCCTTCGACAATAATTTTGTGTTTAACAATTACTTTGGATGAAATTGTCCCTAAATCGGTTTGAGCTAGATTCCGCTCAACAACAATATTGGCACTTGAAATTCCCGCGGGGACCACGGAGGGGAGTTTTACGACAAAATGCACCGCTTTTGCGTCTTCATTTTCGCGGAAATGTAACTCTTTTTCTTGTATGGTTACAAACGTGGAGAGCCCTCCTTCAACGCTTATGGTGGTAGTAATTGCTTGTGCATCGTTGTTGACTACCCAGAATTCGCCGGAAAAATCTTGCCCTTTTTCAAAAGTATGCATTGTCTTTGAAGGACGAATACCAAGCGCCGTTACTAGATTGAAGAGAAGAAGTATTATTCCAATCCAAATAATTATTTTTTTATTCATTGTTCATTGTGAGCTTATACTAAATATTACAGTGGAGTTTTTTGGGCCGAGAGTCTCATTGTATGGTACTTCGACCAGGATATCAAGGAGGAAATCATCTTTCCAATCATGCCAATCAAAGTCAACTACATGTGCAAGGACACTACCCAGAGTAAAATTTGTCCAAGTTGTCGCTGACGCAGTAGTATTAAATGCATTCGTTTCGTTTTCGCGCACCGCGAATTGAAAATGGCTGCTGGATCTATTGACCATTAGGAATTGGAATGAATCTGAGATAATAGTTATATTTCCAATGATGTTTCCTGCACTTTCAACCCGGAAGGGAGGAGGATTTCCCAAGGTTGTGTTTTTACGCTGCCCGGGTTCCATGATACTAAAATTTACTTCTGCTTGGATAATGCTAATTGCAAGATAGGAATTGATAGTAAAGTTGAAGGTGGCTGAATAATTGCTGTAATTAAAGTTATCATACGCTCGAAGTCTCCAAAAATAGGTTGTGTCAACGTTGAGTTCAGTTGAGACATTGTAGCTTGTATTTGGCAACATTTCTTGAATCCCCGAGACATTTACTTCAGGGTTATTAAATGCTGAGTTATCATCAATGAGTAAGTTGTATGTAATATTATCGTTATCAGTATCAGTAATGTTATTCCAACGGAACCAGGGTGTACGGCTGACAGTTGTGTTGGTGCTTATGGGAGTCCCAAGAATGGGCATAGTTGGTACGGAATTGGAAATTTGAGTAGTACTCGAATTTTGTTGACTGGAGTTACCGCTCCCATCATCAGCGATGACCGTCACATTGATGTTATCAAAATGGGAGAAATTGCCCGTGGAAAGTGTTGCAGTAACGTTGGTACCGGTAGCTATACTTGTATTGGTCTGATTAAATATACTTGTTCCGTTGCGATACCACATAAAGCGAACTGTGCCAGAATCACTTTCCGCATCAGTATACAGAGTGGAGGTTGTAATGGTATCATTTTCAAATATAACATTGGGAAACATGGATAGATTAGTGACAGTGGGAGCTGAGTTAGAAGCGCTTGCAATGGTAATAGTATTCGAGCAAGTATCAGTTGATTCCAACTCTGTGTCTGAAGCGGTGATACAGGCCGTCCATTTGTCATCGAGCTTTGTTTCATTGGCATCAAGTATGTCATCCCGGCCCCGATAAAGGTTGAGGATCTGTTCTGATGAAAGGGAGCGATTATAGACTTTCAGATCGTCAACAAAGCCAGGATAGTATCCTGACCAACCATTACATAAGTAAAGACCAAGTGCATTAGCTTGGCTTCCTTGTCCTCCGGTATAGAATCCAGCAAGGGTTCCATTGACGTACGCAAGCCAGGCTGAACCATTATAGTTAATGGCATAATGATGCCACACCCCCAGCGCTGTTGTTAAATTACTGATACGGTAACCATTGTCAACATACAGACGGAAATTGGTTGCATCGTTACGCTGAAAAAGAATATAGGGAGCACCGGAAGTTAAAGAATCTTGCCAGGC
Organism: uncultured Methanosarcinales archaeon; assembly: GCA_964362485.1. GTDB lineage: Archaea > Nanobdellota > Nanobdellia > Woesearchaeales > GW2011-AR9 > CAMAVK01. The sequence goes on from CAYIEX010000007.1 coordinate 5,958, forward strand.
AAATGCGCCCACACCCGTGCCGTCGGTAGTTGGCTTTGTCCAAAATGAGATGGTAACATTGATACCAGTAGTTCCCGGGAGGTTACTGAGAATATAATCATCTGTCCCATCGCATTCATAGGCACCTTTGCCATTGAATCCTTCTGTTTCTTTCCAGCGAGGTTCACCTCCATTGGCTCCTTCTACTGACCCATTATTGCTTAGATTAACATAATCTCTTGTTCTCGTGTTATTGATATACGTCTCAAATGGGAGGTTGAGAATTTGGTAAGGGATGTTTTGACCATACCAAGTGATAATACTCCGATAAGGATCACCATCGGGGTCGGAGGACGAGGTGTTGTACACGGTCAGGTTTTCTGCATCACCATTTGTTCCAAGTGTAGAATTAAGTATAATTGTACCGGGAGATGGTGCCCTATTACCAAAAATAGTGATATTGTTAGAACATTTATCTTCCCCATAGGTCGTGTTATCGTTGGGTGTAACGCAGGCTTTCCATTGTTCGCCAGCAAATGTGTCTGCCGGATCAAAAACGTTGGTGCGGTTGGAGTAGTAATTTAAGATTTGATTTGCAGACAAAGACCGATTGAAAACATTCACGTCATCAAACATTCCACCAAAGTACCCAAAATAGCCATTACACAGGTATAATGAGACCGCGGCACTCTGCCCGGTAATAGCTGATGCGGAAAAACCGCCCAGAGTGCCGTTAACATAATGGAGCCAGGCGCTTCCATTATGCGTTAGCGCAAAGTGATACCAAGTATTATCATTAATTGTGAGATTCGTAAATCTATAGCTACCGCTGGTGTACCACCGTGCACTGGTACTACTATCTCGCTGCAATAAGATATACGGTGCTCCATCATTGAGAGTACTGGCCCATTGGAACATACCAACACCTGTCGAACCCCCGATGGGCTTTGCCCAGAACATGACAGTGAGATTGTTTCCGGAGTCCCCACGTAAAGGTACCTCAAGATAATTATTGGTTCCATCACAACGATATGCACCACGCCCATCAAAGCCGCCCGTCGCGTTCCACACTGCTCCATTATTGGTAGCGTTATTGCTGAAATTAGTGAAATCACGCAGAGAACTTGTTTCTCCTTCAAGTGGAAGATTGAGCGTGTGAAAGGATATGTTATTTGTGTACCACGTGATTATGTTTTTTGTTGGATCACCATCAGCATCAGTGGTTGAAATATTGTAAACAGTGATATTTTCATAGCGAGAACTATTTTTACCAAAAGTAGAATTAAGGATGGGAGGATTATGAGTGGGCGCACGATTACTGAGGATAGTTAAGTTGTTGGAACATTTCTCTTCACCATCGGTGGTGTTGTCGTTGGGCGTTACGCAGGCTTTCCATTGTTCACCAGGAAATGTGTCAGCTGCATCAAAGACATTTGTTCGATTAGAGTAATAATTGAAGATTTGGCTCCCCGAAAGGGAGCGATTGAAGATATTGACATCATCAACTACACCGCTGTAATAACCGTTATAATCATTACAGAGAAACACAGCCAGAGCATTAGATTGATACGTCTGCCCGGCGTTGCCTTGGAAACCCATCAATGAACCATTGGTGTAAAACAACCAGGCGCTTCCGTTATAGGTTGCGGCAAAGTGATACCAAGTAGCATCATTTATGGTCTGATTGTCGATGCGATATGAACCATCAACATACCAGCGGGCGGCAGTGGCGGTATTTCGATCAAATACAAGATAAGGCGTTCCAGTACTTAATGCATCTCCCCACATAAAAACACCTCCGGCAGCAACAGTTAGGGTGGGCTTTGCCCAAAACATAACAGTAATATTTTTTCCCGTGGTTCCATCTAAATGAACTTTAAGGTAATCATCAGTTCCATCGCACTTGAATGCCCCACGTCCGTCAAAACCACCTGTGCCATTCCAATAAGCATCATGGATCGAAGCGTTATTGCTAAAATTAGTGTAATCACGCGTGGTGTTAGCTGCTCCTTCAAACGGGAGGTTGGCAAGATGAAATGAAATATTGCTCGTATACCAACTATAGATGTTTTTGGTACCATCGCCATCCGTATCAGTGGTAGAGATGTTGTACACGGTAAGATCGTCTCCACTGATATTTTTTCCTGAGGAGGAGTTTAGAATAGGGGTATTGTGAGTTGGAGCGGCAAGTATTTCGTAATAGTTAGTTGGGCCAATGACCGAGCCGGTGAGAGTGGGAGGAGAATGGATGAAGAGGAGAGTGAAACTAAAAAGAAAAACGCCGAGGAGGCTTAAGCCTACAATTTTACGATGAGAGTGGTTTCTACTCGCTTTATGAATGTCGTATGATAGTACTTTTATTTGTTGTTTGAGGTGATGAAGTTTTACTTGGTTTTCAGGTCTCTGAAATTGGTATCGAGGTAGACTTTTGAGTTTATATAACTCAAGCTGGAGTTTTTGCTTAAGAGCAATGAGGTTCTCTTTCATTGTTTGCCCTCTGCCCTTTTAATAAGTACTGCTACGGAATTGGGACTGGAATTGATTAGGTTCGCTATTTTCTTGTTAGAGAGTTGATATGTTTTTTTAAGATAAAGAACGAGTGCTTCTTGGGGAGTATGAACCCGATGAAGAAAAAGGTGTAATGGAAGCAAGAATTGTTCTGGTAATTTTGGAAAAGGCTTTTTTTGTTTTTGAAGCGCTCGGTGATACGCCGTCCAGATATTGCGAGGATTACGATTTAGGATTTCCGCTATTTGAGAAAAAGATAGTTTTTCTTCCTCATGAAAATATTTGGTTATTGCTTCGATAGGATAGAGACTTGTGGTGAAAATTGAGAGAGGAAGGAGTTTTTCGGGAGTGGAGCGTTGGTAGAGATTGATAAGGTTAGGAAGATCAAGTTGATCTTTTTCGCGGAGCTTGGAGATAACTTGCTGTAAAATAAGCTGCAAATTAGCACGTTCAATCGCTTCAAGACCTCCATCTATCACATAGGAGAGATGGGGAGATTAGTTTATATTATTTTCGTTTTCCTACCTCTTTTGTTACTATTTTGTTTATTTTAGGCACATTTTGTTTATTTTATTTCATTTATTGTTTATTTAATTAGCCATTATTGGACAATAAAGTACATTTTGTTTATGAAATGTACCATTTTATTTGAATTGTTAAAAGGATGGTTAAAATGATATGGGAATGAAATATGGTCTAAAAATACTCTAGTCTAGGTTTTTCATCCTTTTTTTCATAGTTTTTGGTAAGACTTAGAAAAGAGCTAAAATCAGGTGCTTTGTCTGTTGCGGCCATCGATGAGGATGGGACCGAGGGGGAAGTATTATCATCAAACATATTCATCATAGGAGCAGTGTCGAGAGGCGGAGAATAGGAGGGAGAACTATTCTTGGATAATAGTTCATGAAGAAGGGAGACAACTTTGCGAATATCCTCTAAAGAATCGGTTGCCGTATCGATCGTTATTTTCATCTGCTCACCTATCGTTTGTTGTGGGGAAGGTGGTTTATATAGTTATGCGAGACGAAATAAGCCAAGGAACCCACAATCTTTATATACCGTAAAAAACTGGTAATGAGTGATGGAGTTACAGGAAATTAAAAAAGAGGTGCAGGCGTTGCCGCATGCGGGTAATACTCTTGCGCAATTTAAAGGAAATTGGATTAAGCCAATTAAAGGAAATAGTAATACACATCTTCCGTTCTTACGTACGTTGTCCGCAGATGTTAAAGCTGAAATCAATGAAAAATTAATTCGAATGGACGAACATGTTCAAAAACTTGAAAAGGTACACCATGTGCAAGAGAAACTGAGCTATACTGTTCGACAAATGATCGAGTTTAAGTTGGCTGGTTTTCAAGGTGATACAAAAAAAGCAAAGATGCTCAGCTCACGTCTACTTTCTGATGATTTTTTTAGTTTGCCGCAAACCATTGCCCAGTTGCGCGAGGTTGATCACAGCATTAAAATGGTTGAGACTCATTATCATGAAATCACAGAACTTCTCCACCGATCACTTTCACTAGAAGAAGCATTATTTTTCATGCAATTACCGCACCAAAAATATTTGACGGTTCTTGCCCGAACGCAGGAGAAACATAAAGGGATTGTGCGGGATTTAGGGAGGCATTTTGTTGCAATTACAGATCAATTTTCGATGCGAAAAATCCCACTGAGGTAAACAATGATTGAACTCATTATTGGTATTGCAGGTATGGGATGCATACTTATTGCGTTTATTTTAGATGAGTTTTATTGCTGGTTTAATCAAGAAACAATTCAGTATAATGTTCTTAATATGGTGGGTTCGGCATTATTATTGTATTACGCTTTTAGTTTGAGAGGTTGGCCTTTTGTTGGTTTAAACGTGGCGTGGTTTCTTGTGGCGACTGTTAAATTAGTACGAGTTTTAGGAAGTAAGAAGAAGAGAAGCAAGAGGGATAAGGGTTAGTCTTTATCTTTATACTGAGATCCAAGATATTCATCGATACTTAATTTGATCAATGTATCTGAATATGATGTAAACTTGCATTCAACTTCGCCATGGAGAAATTCAAGTACATCTCGCAATGGCGCATATGCTTTGGTAGGGATTTTGTTTGAATTGCGCAATATGGCAGCTAGGTTGCTTTCTTTCCAGAATTGAACGGGATCAGGAAACGCGTTGGCGTCACATTTGATTTTTTGATACTCGGTAATAAGACCGAGGGGGATAAGTAGTGCAATGGAAGCACTATCCGAGGAGGTGTCATTTTTTGGTTCAAAGTCAGTGTATGTAACGGCGATTTGGAGGAGATACTTTTCGATGAGATCTTGAATTGTCATACAATACTGAATTAATGGATAGTTCTTAAGAATTTGGTAAGTGGAGGAGAAGATTATTCTATTCTTTTTTGCCCATAGTGGCAGTACTTTACAATTGCACACTGATGGCACAGCGGATTAACTGGCCTACAGATGGTCTGACCATGACCGACAAGCAAGCGATTGACGTTGATCCATTGATTTTTGGGGACGATTTTCATGAGCTTTGTTTCACTTTCTGTTTCGGATGTTGTTTTGATCCACCCCAGCCGATTGGCGATGCGATGCACATGAATATCAACAGCAATTGCGGGTTTTTTGAAGTGGTAGGCGAGGATGCAGTTGGCAGTTTTACGTCCTACTCCAGGAAGCGATGTGAGTTCTTCAATAGTGTTTGGAACTTGACCACCAAATCGTTCTAACAACATCATGCTTAATGCTTTGATGTGGCGGGCTTTGGCATGATAAAATCCGATTTTGTAAATCATCTTCTCCAATTGCTCTACAGGCATAGCAACATAGTCTTCGGGTTTTGGATAACGAGCAAACATCTCTTTAACAATAGGGATGGTCGTAGAATCTTTAGCACGAGCCGATAGAAGAGTCATGACGAGCATTTGAAAGACAGGATAGTGGCCTAGCTCCTCTAGCATGGTGGGCTTGTGTGTAGCTTCTAAAAGAGAAAAAACAGAAAAAATAATTGTTGGCGTTGGACCACTCATGGGATTTTAAACGAAAACAAGATACATCCCCAAAATGATGGCAATTAGGCTTGCGACGAGCTTAAAGAGCTTGAGATGATGGCGCTGCCAGATTTCTATTCTTCGCTCAGATCCACCACCACGTAATTCACCAAGGTACTCAAAGCTGTACCGGACGATGTAGACCAAAATACCAAGGAGAACCATGGGCAGCACTAGGATCAGAAGGTAGAAGATGATCTTCGGGATCAGAGTTGTTGTCCAGACCGGTTCCCAAAATAGGGCACGCATGAGGGGCAATACTTTACTGGTTAGAGGAATAGTAAAGATTCCGGTAAAGAGTCCCAAGAGCGCAAAACCGATATCGGAGAGAATGAGATTCATTCGATGATGAACAGTTCGCTTGCTGGCTTTAGAAAGTGTCGCGACAAGGCCTTTTGTGCCTAGTACAAAGTTACGAATAATCCATATTCCCATGAAGACGGCAAGCAGTCCAATAAGTTTCGTAAAATAATGTGGGGCTTTGGAAACGTCGAAGCCATCTACTACGCCAAATGCATAGAAAGTGTATAGTACAAATGCACCGCCGACAAAGAATATCGAGCGACGGCGAATTTCTTCACGCTCACGAAGCGAGACGAGCAACGCTAAAAGGATGAGGAACATGCTGATCATAACAGGCTTGAAACTATCACGAAGAGCATGAACAAAGAGACTAGGAAGTGTCAATCGTTCAACCACATTGGGAGGGGATTTTGGTCCAGCAACACCAACGGCATTGACAGGTGTAGGTTTTGGGCAATCGTAATTATCAGAAGTGGTGATCTTGCTTTCAAGAAGCTCAACGATTGCTTGATCACCAATGAAATAAGTTTGACCAACAAAGACGACGGGCAGGCCTTGGGAATCTTCTTGAATACCGTAGTTTTCAAAATAGCTGTCTAAAAGAAGCTTAAAATCGTTATTGCGGTAGACATCAAAACGACGGATGTCAAGGGATGAGTATTTTAATTTTAATTCTTCGAGTTTTTGGTCAGGTGCAGTACAATGAGTACAATCGGAACCATAGAAGTACAATAGACAGTCATTTTCAACAGGCGTCTCTTCTTGTGCTAGGACAAGAGGGGACAATAAGACTAAAAGTATTAATAGGATTGCTTTTTTCACGGTGATCACCACTTTTTTAGTCTGTAAGCGTGCGGTTTCTTATAAAGGTTTTTATTGCAGGGAAGAGAGGTTATTGCTAGGGGTGGTAGAAGAGTAATTTATCTTCTGAACAATAGTATTATTTAAAACCGGCTACGTAGGCTACGTGGATAGGGTAGGAATTATGGAGGTAAAGAGTATGGCAGAAACTACGTATGCTGCTTCAGGGGTTAACATTGAACTAGGTGACGATGTTTCAAAGATACTGTATAATGCGGCAAAAGAGACTTGGAATAATAGAAAAGGGAAACTGGGGGAATTAATTGTGCCTTTTGATGATTTTAGCGGCGTTCGGGCAATAGATGTTTCTAATTTACCTGCAGGGACGTTGATGAATATTGGTTTTGATGGCGTTGGAACTAAAATGGAACTCGCTGAAAGGGTAAATGATCATAGAACGATTGCCTATGATTTATTTGCGATGGTGTGTGACGATGCAGTGGTACGTGGGGCTGAACCTGTTCTTATTGGGTCTATTTTGGATGTGAATTCGCTTCAAAGAGAAGGGGTTCCGTTCCTTAACCAAGTAAAACAACTCGCAGAGGGATATATCAATGCGGCAAAAGTAGCAAATGTTGCTATTGTGAATGGCGAAGTTGCAGAGCTTGGAAGTCGTGTTGGAGGATTTGGTGATTTTAATTATAATTGGGGAGCGGCTGTGGTCTGGTTTGCAAAAAAAGAGCGATTGTTTACAGGAAGAGAAATACAAGAATGGGATTCTCTTGTCGGGCTTCGGGAGACTGGTTTTAGATCGAATGGGCTATCGCTTGTACGAAAAATTATGACCAATAAACATGGGGAAAATTGGCATATGGCTGAGTATAAAGGAATAAATCTTGCTACCCATGCGCTAATGCCATCCAGAATCTATACTGGTGCGGTTGTTGAGATGTTTGGCGGATTTGATCAAGAACCAAAAGCAGTGGTACACGGCGTTTCCCATATTACCGGGGGCGGGCTTCCGGGAAAATTAAGCCGCGTTCTAAAACCGTCTGGGCTTGGTGCAATAATCGATAGACCGTTTGAGCCGGCTGAGTTGATGCTATACTGCCAAGAGAAAGGAAATGTGGCTGATGCAGAAGCATACAGGACATGGAATATGGGCCAAGGGATGGTTATCATTACGCCAAAGCCTCATGATGTAATGAGTATTGCACAAACGCACGGCATAGAATCTACTTTAATTGGAAGAGTACGAAGAGCGTCAGGAATTTCAATTTTGAATAAAGGATACTTTTCCAAAGGAGAATATTTAAATTTTCCATAGATTTTAAAAAGAGGAATTCTCTTGCCATTTGATTAAGGAGGCGACATATGGTACAACAGTTAACTGATGCACAATTTAATGAGGCAATCAAAGCTAAGACACCCGTCATTGTAGATTTCTGGGCAAGTTGGTGCGGCCCTTGCAAGATGCTAGCTCCTATTTTTGAGGAATTAAGCGGAGAATATAAAGGAAAATTAACGTTTGGGAAATTAAGCACTGAAGATTTTCCTGATGTCGCCGCTGAGAATGGAATTACAGGTATCCCTTGTATGATTGTCTTTAAGAATGGGGAGGAAGTGGACAGGATTATCGGATTTGCTCCAAAACCAGTTTTGAAGCAGAAAATCGATGCGGTATTGGCGAAGGCGTGAGGGTAAGGTACATTATTATTTATTCATTTATTTATTATCCTTATTGTTGTAGGAATTCTTTTAATGGGAGAAAAATTATTTCTTCTCTTGTTGCTTTAAGATCTTGGATTGTAAAGTCGTGAGTTTTCGGATCAAAAGTGGTGCAACAGTCTGTGATTACGGTGATTTTAAATTCTCGATCGTAGGCATCGTGAATGGTTGAGCGAACACAGAGGTTGGTTAGAATTCCAGCTATGACGAGTTCTGTGATCCCTTGGAGTTCTTGTTCTAGTGTTGTTTGATAAAAAGGACTTATTTTGTATTTTTTAATGAGAATGTCTTGGGAGAGCTTGTGAAGAGAGGGAATGATTTCAATGTTGTTGGAATTTTCTTTGAAAACGATATCGGAATCTTTTTCGATGTGGGTAATGAAGATGATTTTGTAATTGTTGTTTCGGCAAGAATCGATGAGTTGATTTATTTTAGTGATGAGATCTTTGAGATCACCTACGTAGTATGGCGAAGTAGGGATGGTCCATTCGTTTTCAAAGTCGATAAGGAGGAGTGCTTTAGTGGATGTAGCTTTGGTAGACATATTAATGAAAAGGAAGATTATATCTTAAATTTATTGCTCTGAAACAATTAATTGCCCTGAAACATTTAAAAACACATATAGGTTCACCTCCCCCATGAAAAAGATTGCGCAGGGCGCAGAAGCGATTGTCTATCAAGATAAAGATAGGATCATTAAAGAACGTTTCCCGAAACAATACCGGGTTTTAGAACTAGATAAGTCACTGCGGCAATTTAGGACACGTCGTGAGGCGAAGGTGTTACAGCGACTCAAAGAAGTAAATTTTCCATCGCCGCACCTTATTGATTTTTCCGATAAGGATATGAAAATTGTGATGACTAAACTCGAAGGGGAGAAGGTTAGGGATGTTTTAAAACAAGGAAAATCATTTCAATTAATTGCAACTGAAATTGGACGAGTGGTTGGCATATTACACCATCTTAACATTGTGCATGGGGACCTTACGACTTCGAATATGATTGTGCATGGGAAGAAGGTTTACTTGTTGGATTTTGGATTATCTTTTTTTTCTGAAAAGGAAGAGGACAAAGCAGTTGATCTATTTTTACTCGAGCGAGCGCTCAAGAGTACACATTATGAGTTCTATCCTCGGATTTGGGATGCAGTTATAGATGGATACAAAAAGGGCAATGTTAGTTTTAAGATTGTTCTTGACCGGTTGGAATTGGTTCGCAAACGTGGACGCAATAAAAAGAAGGATTAGTACTGATTTTTTGGTAACAAAGTTAGACCCGCATAACGTCGTGAATGAATCAAATCTAAAGCATCAACGATTGTGGGAGTACATATATAATGCTCACTCGTGTAATTGAGTCCACCTGCGACTGGTCCACGCGGAGTAAACACGGGCTTAAAAGTTTGCTGTGTTCCATCTTGCAGACTCGTTCGCACCAAACGATCTAAGCTGTAAATTGAAAGAGGCGTTCGTATTAGAACTTCCCGTAGAGTAATGTTTCCATCGGTAGGTTTTGCAGGGTAGATAAGGAGGTAGTGTCGCTGTTGAGGATCCATGTTGGGAGGATAGAGCCATTCCATAATGGAGGAATTGTAAGTGAGAATAAATAGATTATGATTCTTGAGAATTGAATTGTTAGTTGAATGCCTCGTTAAATGGCCAATTCCATTTAGTCGCAATGGTTCCTGGACCTCGACGGGGCAATATTGGACCATCATCATAGAGAAGTCCTACGCTCGCAAGATTCTCACGAGCGAGCGGGTGGCTGGTGTAGGTTGCAAATATGCCTCGAGAATTGAGGATACGATTTACATGACCAAAGACTGTCAGTGACCACATTTCAGGGTTGTTGGTTGGTGAAAATGGATCAAAAAAAATAGCATCGGCCCACTCAGGAGGGATGGTTTTAATTGACTCGCTTGCATCTGCTAGTATGACCGTTACAGTTACATTCTCATGCTGAAACGAAAGACTTTGAGGAGTGAGCTTTTTGTATTGATTATAAATAGATAACGGTGGATTCACCTCCTGGATTTTGGCAATGATAGCTGGATCTGATTCGAGACCTATAACTTCGATGTTACAACGTGGATTTGATTCTAACGCAACATCAATTGCGTATGCGGAATTGTAACCCATGCCAAAACCCACGTCGAGAATTTTGAGTGTTCCTGATTTTGCGCGCTCGGCAATCTTACACGGTTCGGTGTACTTTATTCGTGCCTCTTCAAGAGCGCCAGTGTGAGAGTGATAGGCTTCGTTGATCTTTTCATTCACAAATGTTTCAGTTTGATCAGCAGTGATAATTTTTCGCATATGTTGAAGAAGTACTAGGGATTAAAGAATGTTACGAAATGCTCATGAGATGTAACACTTTTTAATTTTACCGAGCAGGAGGTGGAAGCGTTGTTTGAGGGATCATAGTTCGATAAAGCCCATACGCTAAATCTAAAGCCACTCGCACATCATCCCGATCAATATCTTTCTTGTTATCAACTGCTTTTTTTATTCCTCGTAGTTCCGCTTGAATCTGGATCAGTTGTCCATTTCCCTGCGAAAGAATACGATCAATCGGGTTGAAACTACTGGCATAGTTTTCGATTGTGCCCCCAATTTGTTGGAGCAGGATATATCCTATTGGTGCTCGAAGTTGATTACAGCCACCGCTGCGGCCTGGGCAATTATTTTTTACGGGATTACGGCGAGAATTGCTTTTATAATCAGGATTATTGGTTGTATCATCAATAGTACGAAGTGCAGTAATATTAGGTTCGTTATCAAGACTAGCAGTTAAATAAAGATTGTTATAGCCAGCAACTAACCCAGTATTAATCCATTCGTTGATACGACGGGTTTCTTGGGGAGATAGTTTTTTCTCAGAGGGAATAGGCAATTGATAGGAGGAGGTATCGATTGGCGCAGGGAGATCACCTAGCTGGGCCAATTCTGTTCGGGACTTTTCAAAATTACTTCTGGCGAGCGTAAACGACTCAGGATTAAAACTCCACCAATGAGATGTGTAATCATAAACCATTTCACAGTCCAGATCGCCTTCGCTATCACGGGTACACACTTCTTTTTGGGTGTCTTGTGATTGGTGTATAAATGACCCACTCATTTCTAATCCAGATTGATTTAAATGATTGAAGACGTATTTTAATGGACGGATTTCGTTTTGTAGATCTTGGATAGCGCGATACGTTTTCTCGGTAATGGTAATGGCATTTTGAAGGGTTTCTTCTAAAGAATCGTCATCAGTATGGGAATATAGTTCCCTTAGTGCTTTTTCTGTATCGTGAATACCTGCAGCAACACGGATAACAGCTGGATCTTGAGCCGTGACAGAGGTATATTGCGGGCAGTTGTGGGTTTCTGATTTGCGGGTAACACCGTATACTACTACGCTCACTGCAAGAGCAGATGCAGCAATAACCCACCCAAGATGAGGTGGTGATCGAAGGGGTTTCTTTGGATAATGTGGTGCAAGATCTTCTTCCATATGCGTTTCAAGAAGGGGCCAGTTTATAAATTTTTTTACTTCCAAGTAATAAATGTTAACGGAGAGGATAGGATTGGATTTTAAGCTAGATGTCAGTTTATGATTATGGACTCAACGAGACGGAGTTCTTTGAAAAGAAACTTTTTGATTTTTTCTCGGAGGAGTACAACGACTACAAAGAGCCCACCAAGCCCTATGAGAAAAACCGTAAACAGAGTAAAACCTTTTGTTAATTCAGCGCCAAGATAAGTTCCCAAAAGAAGGCGGGGTATGTGACCGATAACAACCAGGATCATGAAATGCCTATATTTCATTTTTGATAATCCCAGAAGAAGACTAACGGCATCGCTTGGAAAGATGGGAAGAGCATACGAAATAAGCACTGCACTTTCTCCCCGGGAGGCAAAGACACGCTTGAAGTGATCTATGTGATGCTGTGAAACCATGCGCTCCAAAAGCGGTCTGCCATAGTGACGAATAAGATAAAAACAGAGGGTTGAGCTAATGAGTATGCCAATGAAACTGAGAACAGATCCTAGCAGTAAACCATACACGTACCCACCGGCAATCGTAAAAGGAGTAGTGGGAATTGGAAGTGGTCCGCTCACGCCAACTATACCGATATACAAAATGTAGCCCCAGGATCCCAACTGTAGAAGTAACTCACGAATTTTCTCGGGTGATTTTAGGATAGGAAAATAGCTATTGAGGATGATTAATATGAGAAGAAAACTAATGATAAAGACCATCATTTTTAATTTGCGACTCATGGTTGAAGTTAAGGAAGGAGTATTCTTAAATGTTACTGGAAGGGTACGTTAGATGTTACTGAATGGGTTATTACGCGAAATGTTGGTGATTTTCGGGTGCTTCTAATTCGAAGTAGGAATGTATGGCGGAGGGGGAACATTGGAATACCCCTTGATACTCAAATCCTTGCGTGAGATGATTGAAGATGAGGCTTCGCAGAATGGAATCGTAGCAAGCATAAGTTACAAGTTGGTTTTGACGAGAGTAGGGAATACTCAGCTTGTCTTTATTTGCAATAATTCTTTCAAGTGCCTGTTCTGTGCGATCCCGCCGCCAATGTTGATGGGTGTTGTAGATTTTTCGATACCAAGGAGGATTTTCATTTTCTACCGCACGAATCTTGTGAGTGGCGTGAAGGGGTTCAGGCGCGATTACAAGAACTACCTGAAGGTAATTATGGTGTAAGTCCTGTTGCAAAAAAAGGGCATGCTCACGGAAAGAGTCTTGAATTGCATAATCCCAGCAGGTAAGTGGTTTATACGAATCAAATTTCATCATCTCGTCACCATTATTATTTTAATTTCTCAAGTTATTAATAAATTAAATTGGTTTATGATAGTTAAGTCAATGGTATGGTAATATTCCCATGCCAACAATTCGTAGTTGCAATAAGGTATTTACAGCGAGTATTCACAGTGGCAATAACTTAAACTTTAATGGCACGGCCTTTGCGGACCAGTAAATCTGCAACTTCGGGATATATCTCCGTTTCGTCTCCTGCTTCAAATGGACCATAGCTCTTGAGATCTTTCCACACAAAACTGGGTGTAGGAATTACAAAGCGTACTTTACTAAAAGAGACAGGGGGAGAAAGAGTCACTTCGGATGTTGCTGCGGACTCAGATAATTCCGAGGGTAAAGCGTCATCGTCATCAGGAGCTTCAGGAATAATTATGGGGAGTGATGTGGTTTTAGGCGCCATCATATCAAGACTGGGAAATTGCGCTTTGAGAATGTTATGAAGGATACCTAAACGTTGGAGATTAAGGGTGATGAGAATTTTTTCATAGAAGATTTTTTCTTCGGGAAGCATGGCACTTATATCGATAATGTCCGATCCCGTTTTACTTTTATTGAGAGCGATATCGATGATCTTTTTTTCACGCTTCTCATAGATTTCTTTGAAAATTTTTTTGATACTGCGCATCTCAGATTGCATCTTGTCTCGCTCACCTGCGGCAAAGATATCATCCGTTTTGTCTTTGCCATCAAGAAACATTTTCTTCTCTTGAAGGTAATACACACAATCAAGATAGAAAGTGCCATCTAGTTTTTGTAGATCTTCACGTTTTTTTTCCGTGCGCAGAAGATCATAGAGCAATTCCAATGTTATTTTTAGCTGATCCATACCCCCCCTGTTGATCAGGATGAAATTGCCGTTTTAAAGCTTATTGTTACTTGAGGCACTAGGTTTATTTCATTTGGAGATTAGGCCTATTTTTATCTCGACAAACGCAAAGTAATTAAATTCCAGTGGATTTGATAGTTAGATGATAGATATTGCAAAATATATTCTACAAGGGTCGATTGCCTTACGTGTGATTCCAAATTCGGGAAGAACTGAAGCAAAGGAGGAAAATGGAATTCTTAAAGTTTACCTCAAGGCTGTACCAGATGATAATAAAGCGAACAAGGAGTTGATTGCATTTTTTAAGAAGGAATTTGGGTTGAGAGTGGAAATTCTGGTTGGAAATAAGAGTAGGCAGAAGGTGCTGCGGGTGTTGTAGGGGTGTCGTGTTTACGCTGCAAGGTTAGGCAAAAATCAACTTACTCTTAATCACTGTATAGTGGAAATTCAGGAAGCATTTTTAAAATAGGATTGTTTTAGGAGTAGTATGAGCCTTGAATTAAAGTTAGACTTACGACAGATTACCCGTATTTCATCACACGATGATGATCCCGATGACTATTTTAGAACGCATTACAAACACTCATCCACTATTGGTGGGGAAAAAGTTGATTATGCGTTTGCGTCACGCGCTGCACTTTTGCGCTGGGGAGATAATGAATGGGGATATGCAAGCCAGGGTGATGTGGTTATTGTTTCAAAACATCTTGAACCTGTTTTAGTTCCCTTTGTTGCGTTACATCTTTTGTATACATCCCTCGATAACTCTGAGTTAGAGGATCGTTTGGGATTGGAGCGAGGCGAGTTTGCTAAGTTGGATTACTATTCCAAAGATAAGGCTAAGTTGAGTATTCCACTCGGTATTGCAGCACAGTATTTAGCTTCAGATTCTTTGATTAATCTGCTGGATTTGTATCGGGCTTCAGAATGGTCAGAATATCTAGATAAGGAGATCTTAGGTAATTTGATTTCTGTTTATAACCCGGAAGGGCAGGATACAAATGCACTTACTACGCGTGGACAGATTGAGCGAGATTTTGCGGTGAAAAGTGAGAGTGAGAGAGTAACTGCTCACCATGAAAATAAACAAGTTCGTAGGTCACAAGGTCTTGCTGCTTTAAGCCGAACGGATTCGTATCTAGCGCACTTATTTGATAATGAAATATCGAGAGCAGATAAAGTATTACGGGAACTTGATCGTGTCTATCTAACAGATAACTGCGTAGCCCTCTGCCATATTGCGCAACAATTGAGAGATTACAAAGGAAGTGAGCCGATTCTGGTGGACGCAATCACGAGCCGATTCCTATATCAAATTTACATAGCACTTGAAGAACCCGAAGCTCCAGCTGGAGCACACCGCAAACAGCGAAAAGATAACCGGCCTTTACGTTTTGGTGAAGGAAAAGAGCTTGAAGGTATCGAGCTTAAAGTAGGACAAAATATTGTTATCCCACATCACGCTGGATACCGGTTTTGGGAATCTTTGTATTTACGCCTGAAATTCGTTGTTGATAAGCAACGTCAAGGTTTGGAACAAGCCATGATAGGAGCACATAAATTGTTAGAGGATACCAGATCCGGAGATGTTCTGGCGCATAAGTATGCACAGACTGTCGTTGCATTAATTGGTCCAACTTTCATCGATGAACAGACGGCAATTGTTCCCACAATTTGCCAAGTTCAAGACGTGGTTGATACACTTGTTGATGCCACAGATGAAAGAGAAAATGCGCTAGTACAAGCAACTACTGCTGACGAGGATTATCTCACGGCGGTGCGAATACGGAGTATGTCACAAAGAGTCCAGAGGGTCCGTCTTTCAACGGAAGAAGTCGACCGCTTGATCCGCTCTGATCGGGAAGAGAGGTACGCCCGTCTAGTAGCGCAAACACGGACTGTACTTACTGGACCTTAGATGAATCATGTAGCTATGATTTAGATATTGTTCAAGAGGATTAGCTACTGAGTTATGAAAGAAGTGTTTCGGCAAGTTTCTGAGCAAGTTCATCTGTCATTTTATTATCTTTTGTTTTATGGATACGGATTAAAATATCATGCAAGGCCGTAACTTGTGGTTCCAACTTGGGAGGGATAGTGGGATCACTTTTGGTGTAGCGTTTTCGCGTCCGCCGTACTGTCAGAGTTGCTATTTCTTTGAGCTTGTTGAAATCTGGTTTTTGCTGCTCTGATGCTTGTACCATTGTTTCTAATGCTGTCACCACGGAACCTAGTGGGAAGTGAATGACCTTACCATACTGGGTTGGAATAAAGGCTTTATGCAACAAATTGAGTACTTCGGCTGAACTTTCGTACGTTTCCGTGTGCTGGTTCCAGGATGCAAAACCGCGATGCGCTGCTGTGAAGAACTCATCGACGGCTTGAGGATAGCGACCATCGTTGTACCCTGTTGCTGCTCGGCGTAGTTCGCTAAAGTATGGAGCAACTATTTCTACAGAGGTTCCAAACTCGCTAT
This sequence comes from uncultured Methanosarcinales archaeon, assembly GCA_964362485.1. Lineage (GTDB taxonomy): Archaea > Nanobdellota > Nanobdellia > Woesearchaeales > GW2011-AR9 > CAMAVK01. The sequence goes on from CAYIEX010000007.1 coordinate 22,456, forward strand.
GAATCCGCTCCAGGAGAGGTTTAATGTAGCGCGGGGAGGGAATATGGAAACTGAGAGGGGAACCAATCATTTCCTCAAATGCATCAAGAACGCTGCTCATGGTTAATGAATCGATATGGGCAGACATTTCAACGACATTATCCAAAATCAAGCGATAGCGTCCGAGATCTTTTGCCAAGATAGGTTTGTACATTGAATCAAGTGCATAATGCATAACCGAAACTACATCGGCACTTAGGTCAAGCGGAAGGTCGCGAATACATGTTTCACGGACGAATTCAATGAGTGTTTCTTCCCTTTTAATTGGGACTTCCCGTTTGTCCGACCAGGCGTAGAGACGGGAAATTAACTTCCCAAAGCTGCTATAATCCCCGTCCCCTTTGACTCTGGGAAGAATTGCAGCATACAACTGAAGATATTTTTCAAGATTCTCTGG
>CAYIEX010000008.1:0-22129 GCA_964362485.1 uncultured Methanosarcinales archaeon
AGTTGGGAAAATCGAACTCGTCTCCCTCATCTTCTGTTACTTCTGTTCCTTTGAGGATATACGCGCGGATGTTATCGCCGGCTTCTACATGAGCAATACCAGCATAGGTTAACGCAATAATGGGATTATCACCTTGTACTTTTAAGTTTAGATAGGAACTGCTTCCAGCATCATAGACTGGGGAGCGTGCGCCAATTCGTATTTCTGAATCTAGTGCAATAGAGTGGTTGGAGGTCGTTGTTGTCGATTCGAAAACTAGAAATTCAAGTGGTGTGATGAGTTCTTCTCTTGGTTTTGCTTGAGCTTGTAGTAGAGCCCATTCAGCTTGCTTACGCTCTTTCTTAGCTTTCATATAACTTTCTATTGCTTGTGGTGTAATGGCTTGCTCGATTTTGGCGAGTGTCTCATCATCAATCTCATCTTTCATATAGTTACAAAAAGTGATTAGGGTATAATAAGTTTTGGGTTTAGGGTTTGGTTATTCTTTCTATCTCCTTCCCCTGCCGCCAAAACCATTCCGCCAAAACCTTTATTAAAGTTTGAATTAGTCTTTATTTCAAAGAGGATGAAGATGTTGTCAATTTTGGATTTGCAATTACACGCTGATGTTATTCGTGAAGATATTATTGTGTCCCTTGCTGCTGCAAAGTCTGGTCATAGTGCAGGGCCACTGGGGATGGCGGATATCTTTACTGCTCTTTATTTTCGTGTTATGAAGCATAATCCTCGAAAACCATTATGGGATGGTCGCGATCGGTTTGTGCTATCGAATGGGCACATTTGTCCGGTTCTGTACGCCACCCTTGCGAATGCTGGTTATTTTCCTAAAAAAGAGTTGCTTACTTTGCGGAAATTAGGAACGCGGCTGCAAGGTCATCCGCATCGTGAGGTGCTGCCTGGACTTGAAACGACGTCGGGGCCGCTCGGGAGCGGTTTATCTCAAGCTGCGGGAATGGCGTTAGGTCTTCGGATAAATAAAAAAGAGAATTTGGTGTTTTGTGTGTGTAGCGATGGGGAGCAAAATGAGGGAAATCATTGGGAAGCGGTTATGTTTGCGGCGAAAAATAAACTGTCTAATCTCATTGCAATTACGGATCGCAATTATATTCAAATCGATGGGCAAACTGAAGATATTATGCCGCTTGATCCGCTGGATGCGAAGTACAAAGCCTTTAATTGGAATGTGGTTACAATTGATGGGAATAGTATGACGCAAGTTGTTGATGCTCTTATGACGGCTCGCTTCAATAAGGACCGGCCGCTTATGATTATTGCAAAAACTGTACCTTGGAAGGGTGTTGATTTCATGGAGAATGATTATCGTTGGCATGGGGCGCCTCCGGGTGGACTTAAGACGGAGAAATCGCCGGAGAAAGATCGACAAATGGTTGTGGCTTTGTCTGAAATTCATGCTAAAGAAGAACAGGAAAGGGGGGCGTGGTACAAGACTCATCAAAAGTTGAAACCATTGCATTCCAAAAGATGAAAAGCAAACAGATGAAAAACGCCTCTTTTTCAATGAATTCTCAAATGCATTTAGATTTATCTCGTGAAAAAATGCCAACACGTAATGGTTATGGCGATGCTCTTGTTGAAATTGGGAAGAAGAATAAAGATGTTGTAGTCTTGTGTGCGGATTTATCGGAATCCACACGCGTGGAAAAGTTTGCGAAGACGTATCCGGATCGCTTCGTTGAAATTGGTGTTGCAGAACAGAATTTGGTGACGGTGGGCAGTGGTCTTGCTGCCGTGGGGAAGATTCCCTTTGTGTCATCGTATGCTGCATTTTGTCCGGGTCGGTGTTGGGAGCAGATTCGCACAACGATTTGTTATAATAATCAGAAAGTAAATATTGTGGGTGCTCATGCGGGGATATCTGTTGGCCCGGATGGGGCGACGCATCAGATGTTGGAGGATGTGGCACTCATGCGAGTTCTTCCAAATATGACAGTGGTTGTGCCATGTGATTATGAACAGACGCGAAAGGTTACTTCTGCGTTAGTTTCTTGGAAAGGACCAACATATATGCGCTTTACACGTGAGAAAACGATGCAGATGACGACTGCCCGAACGCCTTTTAAGATTGGCGAAGCGCAAGTGTTTTGTGATGGGCGCGATGTAGTACTCATTGGGTGTGGTCCTGTGGTGTGGGAGTGTGTGGAAGCGGCACGGAAACTTGCTGTTGATGGTATTTCTGTGATGGTGATTAATTGTCATACGATTAAACCGCTGGATCGAAAGACAATTGTGGCTGCGGCACGTAAGTGCGGACGCGTGGTGACAGTAGAGGAAGGCCAGGTGACGGGCGGTCTTGGTGGGGCTGTTGCTGAGTTATTATCGGGGGTGTATCCGGTGCCTATTAAACGGATTGGAGTTCATGATCATTTTGGGGAATCGGGGGAGCCTGGCGAATTATTATATAAATTTGGCTTTAGTGCCGAGCATATAGCACGAGAAACCCGTAAATTATTTAAATGAGTACATTTGAGAGGGTATTATGAATGCTTGTCCTGAATGTAGTGAGCCTATGACGAAGAGCGTGGAGTGCAAGAAATGTCGTTTGTGCGTGGGCTGCTGTGAATGTGAGTGAGTCTTAAAGTAATTTGGAATATTCCACTTCTTTTATTACATCAACTAATGCTAGAGACCATGCTATTACGATTAAAAGGAAGCCAACATAAGGGATGATGATTCCTATTGTTACCACTCCTAATTGGATTAAACTATTTTGTTTCTTGGTTCTTCTTGAGCCAATTAGGGTACCTAATCCGGGAATTACTAAATTGATAATCATACATAAACTTAACCATCCATCAGAAAGATTATTGCTTTTTTCTATCTCTTTCTTATCAATATCCAATTTATTAAGAATTTTATCTACTGGCAGTTCTAATTTACTTAGGTTATTTTCGAGTTCTACTTCTTTCTCTATTAACTTTAGGGTTTCAAGAAAGTTCTTACTGTTCGTCATTTTTTCTTGAATCTCTAGCCTTTTTGTGAATAGGTGGTAATCTTCTGCTGCGATTTGATCATGCTTGGACTCAATTCTTCTCTTCCACGGTTTAAAAAATTCATTGAATTTTGCTATCTCGTTGGTATCTAAAGCTTGATAATTCGCAGGGCTATTAAATGTTGATTCAAAGCTTACTAGGCAGCTAGTGTATAAACTAGAGTATATCTCTCTAACCGTATTTTTCATTACATCTGTAAAGGGTTTTTCTATACCTCGTCGTTCAAGAGACTCAATCTGTCTATAATAAATCTCGAGTATCTCCACCGAATTATTCACAAATTTGTTTATCCTCTGCTTTCCATTGGTTTTTTCTAATTCATTTTCTTTCATTTCTTTATTTAATAAGTCGAGCTTTACTTGTAACTTTTCAAAATAGACTTCTTCCTCTGCTAGGGGCTTAACCTCTTTAATATATTGCCTCACCGTATTGCCACTAATCCCTAATTGAAACGCTATTTCATCTGCTGTATGACCTTTCTTTAGATATTCTTTTGTTACTTCTAATCTATCTCTTCTGTCTTGGCTTCTCCGTTCACGTGCCATAGCACGAGCCCATTGGCCTTTTCTGTTCATTTCTTCACTTCTTCTATTTCTAATAATGAGACATCACTGATCTTACGCTGAGACTTGTTTAGTTCAGTCATTATTCCATCATTTGCATTTGTAATTTGAGTGATACCTTTACTTATGGTTTCACTTTTCTTTTCGATTTCACACAGAATGTTCCTGAGAGAGTGTACTACATCTTTGTAGACTCCAATATTTCCTACAGAAAGAGATTTATTGTAATTATCTCCTAACATACAAGCAAATAAGAAAACTTTTGTGTAACCAGCAACGAACACGCCCGTTCTAACCGCATCTTTATTAATATCTGGAAATTGATCGAAAATGCTATCCGGAATAGCTACAATACACTTGTCTATGGTGTTGCGGTTGTTAATGTATTTTTTTGCTTCATTTTTGCTTTTTTCTACTATCTTTTGAATATCTTTCTTTATTTTTAACTGTTCATCAGGATTATCAGTTTGCTCAAATTTAGCATATAATTCATCTAGTTCTGGCATTTTAGAGTCAATGGGTAGGTATTTTCCATTTTTCAGATCCCATGCAAATTCTACTACACTGCCTTTGTCGGTTCTTAAATCCGTAACTACTAAGCCTGTTGCTATCGCTTCAGAGAGAATTTGTTTTAATATTGCTTCACCTACTCTGCCGCGTCGTTTGGTGCCGTTTATAGTTCTTGTAAAGTGACCAATGTTTTCTTCTACACATTTCATTATTCTTTGCTGTCTCTCATGGTCTTCTTTTGCTTTGGCCTCAAGAGTCTTTTCGATATTTGAGAGTTGACTTAACAGCAAGTTTCCTGATAGGATATTTTCACTTTGTCTTGATTCAGGTTTGTTGTTTAATTTTATCGCTATGTACACTAAAAGAACTAGAACTCCTATACCTATTATTTCTATCAATACCATTTGCTTAACCAAACCACTGATATAACAAGTAAAGGATTAATGCTGATCCTATGATTGCTCGCGCTACATTCCACGTAAGTTTTGTATCTGCGTCACTATCTTTTTCTTCTGTTATCTTAAGTCTCAAACCGCAATGAGGGCAAGTCTCTGCGTTTTTGCTAATAGTTTTACTGCAGTCGGGACAGCCGGTAAGGTTATTGTTCAATTTGCTTATCCCCCCATCACTAGTTCAATTTTCTCCACTCCTACAATTTCATTGTTGTTTCTTATTTCAACCCAAATTGTATATTTTCCTTTTTCATTCACAATCAATGGATTAAAAATATCACCGCTAATTGGCAAACTGCCACCCCATGTATAATCGTTAGGATACCATTCTTCCATTAAACGGCCTATTGGTGGGAATTCATCTTCTTCGGAGATATGTATTATCTTTTGATCGTATTCTACAAAAATCGTATATGATGGATTTATTTTTGTGCAACCAAGGTTTCTAACATCACCTAATAATAAACTCCCCAATCTTCCTTCTCCTATTGATGGATACCACATCGCGGTTTGTTCATTATTTACTGTGTCTACCCAATTTTTAAGAGTGAGATTCATTAAACTAACATTAAACATCTCTGGTAAGTTGCAATTAATTTTAGCTTTCTTTAATCGATCTAGCGCATTATACGCGTTGTTGATGGCATCTCTTAGTTCTTTCTGCTGAGTAATTATTTCTTCATGTTTTAACTGTTCTGCAGTTTGCTGCTGAGATATTATTTCCTTTGCGCCTTGTGGAGTATCTATCATCACTTTCGTCTCAAACTGTGGTGAGCACCCCAATATTAAAATAAAGCTAATAATCAAAATAATATATTTCATTGTTAGTACCCACCATCCTATATACTTACTGCAATATCATGAGTTAGCTCTATTTAAAACTTACTGCAATATTGTGGTATGACGAAGAGATCTTCTTATGAAATTAAGGAGAAGATTATGCTTGCTGTACGGGAAAAGCCGGCGACGTATGCTGAACTTGAGCGGAAGGTAAATACGGGTTATCGTTCTATTAAATCGAATTGTGAGGAACTACGTTCTTATGAGTTTGTATCGATTGTTCCGATTGAAAGACACAAGGCGAATGGTAGACTCGCGTTTCAAGTTAAAATCACCCCACGCGGTTTAGATACGATTCAACATAAGAAGAAAAAATAGTTTTCTGAGTACTTGGTATGACAAAGGAAGTGATGTGTCCATACCAACTAATCATAATACAGAATTATAAGCTCCCCATTAACTCCAACAATAGAAGTGATCACTCCAAAAACAATAGTTGGACTCACAAACCGATAACTTTAAATATCGTTTGATAATATATCATCTCAAATGACCCGAAATAGTATCAAGCAGACAATCAAAGAGTACTTCTTCATCAATCCAACTGTAAAGCTGAGGGTCAGAGAAATAGAGAGAACTCTAAAATTGCCCTTGCCGTCAGTAATACGATACTGCAAAGAACTGGAAAAGGAAAGTATTCTTATCACTGAGAAAATAGGTAACGTTACATTCTACACGGCAAGCAGAAGCGAAAATTATTTTTTAGAAAAAAAGCTCTACAATATAAAGATGATATATCGGTCTGGGCTGATAGAGTATTTAAAGATAGAATTAAGCAATCCTGCAATAGTCATCTTCGGTTCATATGCAAAAGGTGAAGATACTGAAAACAGTGATATTGACATTTACATAGAAACACCTTCAAAAAAACAAGTAAGTCTTGAAAAATTCAAAAAATTAGTGCATAGAGAGATCCATGTATTTCAGCATAAAAATATCAAAGATGTCTTAAATCCCCATTTAGCGAATAATATTATAAATGGTATAACGGTAAATAAGTACATAGAGGTATTCGCATGAAAGAAGCAAACTGGAGTGACTGCTTAGCTACTAAATCGGCCAAAATAGTCTCCCCGGACATACCCAGAGCTGAATCATTGATAGAAACAGCAATGGAAAGAATAAGCTTGATTAAAGATATAACTGAAAAAAACTGTAACTTTGTCTTTGAAGATTATTATACCTCTCTGCTCGAATTACTGCAAGCAATAACTTTTAAAAAAGGATATAATGTTCTAAATCATGTATGCTTGGGTTTTTATCTTAGAGATGTTCTTAAAAGAGATGACCTTTACCCAATATTTGATGATGTGAGATACAAACGAAACTCTCTTACCTATTATGGGAGTAGAATGGACTATGAAACTGCAACACAAGCAATAGAAAAGTGCAAAAAGATCATTAAAGAATTACAATGAAACTCCTCTTCGTCAAATCACACTTCGAAAAGAGCGTATTGAACGCTATTTCTTAGATTTTAGTCTTACTTCCTAGGGTCAAAACCCTTCTTCCTCAAAGAAACTGCGAATATACGGAACCAAGTCATACTGCTCTCGATAGTACCACTGAGCCCACCATTCAATTTGGTTTTCAGTGAAATTTCTTCCTACGATGACGTGTTCATACGCATGGAGCCATTCATGGAGGATAGTAATATCTTCTTCTTTTTTCCAGGTTCTCGGGTAGAATTTTTTTATTTTTCTGTTAATTGATATGAGTGATGTTTCGGGTTGATATAATCCACAGAGATAAGGAAACTCCCTCTCTTTTGTACCTTTTGGTGGCCGAAGATTTGAATACTTCATGGTTACATCGCAATAGAGAAGGTCGTTGATGCTTTTCGTATCAAATCCACGAAGATATGAACCCATGGATAGAGTATACCTCTCTTTTACATAGAAATTTGCTCACTATTTTTGGGAATTTGTGGGAATTTATAGTTCTCTATTAATAAGGGAAATAAGGGAATAATTGGAATAATGGAATAAATGGTAGTTATTTTTTGTGGTAGAGAGTTTTGTTCTTTTTTGTTCTTTGTACAACTCCCTCCACAACTCCTAATTCATAGTAAATAAGTTTTATATAACATCTTTTCATGCTTGGTGTATGGCTAAACCGAAGGTATTTGTAACTCGATCAATCCCACAGAATGGAATTACACTTCTTCAAAAAGAATTTGAGGTTCGCGTTCATCCGCATCCGCACAAGATCTCACCTGCGGAATTGAAGAGGGGGGTATTGTGGTGTGATGCATTGTTATCACTTTTGACCGATAAGATTACGTCGGAGGTTCTTGATTTAAATCCGCGTCTTAAAATTGTGGCGAATTATGCGGTTGGGTTTGATAATATTGATGTGAAGTATGCAACTTCAAAGGGGATCGTCGTTACGAATACTCCTGGAACGCTCGAAGATGCAGTTGCTGAGCATACCATTGCACTGATGATGGGAATCAGCCGGCGGCTCGTGGAAGCGGATAAGTTCATGCGTACTGGGAAGTATAAAGTGTGGCAGCCGATGCTCCTTGTGGGATCACAACTGCGTGGTAAAACGTTGGGGATTGTTGGTGGTGGACGGATTGGTTGTGATGTTGCGCGCAAGGCGGCTCGTGGTTTTGAGATGCAGGTTGTGTACAGTGATATAAAACGGAATTTTGAATTTGAAAAAGAGGTTGGGGCACGGTTGGTGACACTTCCTGATCTGTTGAAGCAATCAGATTTTGTCTCGCTGCATGTTCCACTCTTGCCTTCTACGCGGCATTTAATTGGAGCCAAAGAACTGAGATTAATGAAGAAGACGGCGTTTCTGATTAATACTGCCCGTGGTCCTGTGATTGATGAGAAAGCGCTTGTTGCTGCATTAAAGAAAAAGGTGATTGCAGGTGCGGCTCTTGATGTTTTTGAATTTGAGCCAAAGATGGTTTCTGGCTTGGCTGGTTTTTCTAATGTTCTTGTCACTCCTCACATTGCATCTGCTACAATTGAAGCTCGAGAAGCGATGGGGGAAATTGCGGCGAAGAATATTCTTGCCGTCCTTGCCGGGAAAAAAGCGATAACCCCGGTGAAGGTATAGTTTAGGGCATTTATTTCAGAGAATGAAACTTATGAAAAATAAATATAAATAATTCAGAATTCTATTCAACAATAATTTGTCCTTCACCAGCGTAGGCTAGATTCCAAAAGTTGAATGTTCCCTTTTCTTGGAAGGTGAATTGGAAGCTTTCGCCAGGTGCTAAGATAGGACTATTAACGAATTCTCGGGTTTGGTCTTTTTGGAATGTAACCACTATCTTTTTACCGGCTGGATCTTTATTGGTCCAAATGATTGTGTCGCCGGGTAGGATGTGGACTTCGGTCTTGCTAAATCCGTCTTTACCCATAATATCGATTCCTTGAAAGAGGATTCGCTCAATAGGGGTAGGTTCATCTACTTGTTGGACTTGGGGATCACGATAGACTGCACCTGCGGTTACAAGATCACTTGGACGGCCCCAACTAGAAGGAAAACCGATAAATTGCCAGTAGCCAACAACGAGCAGGCTAATTACGACTAGAAAAACACCAATTACAATTTTTTTCTCCATTTTTGGAGGATCATAAGGATATGCCATGGGCTTTCGGTGTGGTGAGTGGTTTATATATTTTATGTTAACCGGTTTGCTATTCTTGAATATCTTTTTTACTTACTTCACAATACTCACATAGATTTATTAGGGTTTGTAAGTACATCGTTTTATGGCTCAATCTGCACCTGTCGACCAAGGAAACTTTGATAATGCGAAATTATACGTTTGGGTTAAAGGGCTTGAAGGGAAGTTAAATTCACTGGTTCGAGAAGTGGATCTTTTGAAAAATGAACTTGTGAAGAAGAACTCGGCGATGGGTAAGGAGGTACGGGTCATGAGTGATGAGGTTCTTGAGTTGCGGCGCCAACATGATCATACTGTACAGAAAATGGAGCTGATGATTAAGGAATTAAAACAAACGGCGGGTCTTGAGGAGGTTCAAGTAATAAAGAAATACTTAGAGTTCTGGAATCCGTTACAATTTGTTTCACAGCGAGATCTGGAACGTGCAGTTGATGCGCGTGTGGTTATCCACGAGGCGGCGGTTCCACAAGGGTCTGCAGTGGATAAAAAACGGGGTCGAGCACATGAATAGGGATCCTCTTACTGATGTAACTCAATTGCGTAACTCTGGTCTTACGGATGCTTTAATTGTTGATGAATTGTCTCGCCGGGGGTATACGGTTAGTCAAATAAATGGTGCGCTTGCACAACTTGATGGGGGAACACATATGGCACAATATCCAGCATATCCACAACAGGCATATCCACCGCAACAAGCGAGTGGTAAAGATGATGCTATGTATTCGCGTATGGAAGAAATTGCAGAAAATCTTATCGATGAAAAATGGGATGAGCTTATCGCGGAAGTAAAGAAGATTGTTGAGTGGAAGGAGAAAATCGAAGAAAAGCAGCAAAGGATGGAAACAGATCTGGCGAAATTGAAAGAGGACTTTAAGACTCTTCATCAAGGCGTACTTGGCAAGCTGGATGAATATGATGGACGAATGCGTGAAGTTGGGACGGATTTGAAGGCGGTTGGTAAAGTGTTTAAAGATGTTGTTCCGCAATTTGTTGAAAATGTGAAAGAATTGTCGGCGGTCACAAAAGATTTGAAAGAGAGAAAGTAGAATGAAACGCATAGACCGACCGTCTAGTATCTTGGTCTTAAGTATTTTACATTTATGTTTATCAAGTTTGGGAATTATTAGTAGTATTTTATCACTCGTTATTTTTCTAACATTATCGGATATCCCTATATTTGAATCACAGATCGGGATGTTAACAACGTATGATTTTGTTGTGAGTCTTTTAGGGATAGTATTTGCTCTTTGTGGTGTTATTGCTGGGTATGCTTCTATAACCCGAAAACAGTGGGGTCGTAAGGCGATGCTTAATTTGGTGATTACTATGTTGTCGTTTAATACGATTTATCTAATCCTTTACTTCACAATTGCTCCTAGTGGTGTACATACCTCCATTTGGATGGTCATTTTTAGTTATGTCTGGGCCGTCACTTATTATGGGATTACTATTTGGTACTTTACACGTCCTGCGGCAAAAGAATGGTTTGGAAGCTGATTTATTTTTTCTTTAATTTTTTAAGAATCTGCTCTAACTCTTTTGCCTTTGGATTTGATATCTTTCCTTCCAATAGAGATTTGGAAGTTATGTCATTATGGTGTCGTAAGGGAATAATATGAATGTGGGTGTGGGGAACATCAAAACCTGCGATGGCAAGGCCGACTCGTTTTGGATTCATTGATTTGTTTACCTTCTTTGCTAATTTATGGGTTACAAGCATACAGTGTTGGTAGAGTTTAGACTTCAAATTGACAAAATGAGGAATATGCTTTTTCGGGATTACGAGAATGTGCCCAGAGTTGATGGGATGTTTGTCTAGGAATGCGAGAGTTTCTTTGTCTTCGTAAATCTTAAAACAAGGTAGTGTGCCTTTGATGATCTTACAAAATACACATGGTTTCATTGTTCTTTCTGTTTTTATCCGCTGCTGAGCAGTGCAACAGCAAAGATGGCGATGAGAAAGATGATGATCAAACCAAGAACTTTTGGATGAAACAATGTGGCGTAGATGTTTTGCTCAAAATCCGCGCCTGCACCCGTTCCTGAGGAATAGGTTGTGGCGTTGGTGCCTCCTTGCTGGAAGGCTTGCTCCGTTAAGGATTGACCGAGAACTTGGCCAAAGGCGGCTACCATAATTATTATGGAAATACCAATAAGGGTCCAATAGATGGCAGGATCTTTACTCACTGCTTCTTTGATTTTACTATCTTCAGTACCAAACATTTTGAAAATGAGAATTACAAAGAGGAGGAAAATTATGGCTACAACAAACCAGGGTATCATGGCATTTACTACATTGATTGCAACGGGTGATAGTAACATCATGGTTGCAAGAGAAAAGGCAATAATGGCATTGATTGCTTTGTTATCTTTGCCAATGAGTTCGGTTTTAACGAGAATAGCAAATGAGATGGCGAAGACAAAAATCCACGCGTAGACTACGTCAAATGCCTGTATTAGTCCAAGATCGAGGATGGTTGCCATTGTTTATTTTGCCTTGTTTTTTTAGTTTCTTTATGTTGTTTATTTTCGTTCAAATAGGTCGGAGACGAATTTCCAGGCGTTACCTGCTGCGCTCGGTTGATTTGGTGGTGAGGGTTCTTTTGTGATGAACCAAACCACAAGTCCAAATACGAGTAATACGATCATGAGTTCTGTGGTTTCAGCTGACCACCAGCCAAATGTGTCATAAGGTCCGATCCAAAATCCAAGGGCGGAACCGAAAATGTAAATAATGAATCCGACAGCTGCTAGTGCGATAATGGGTGTTGCTTTCTGGCTGAAGTTTGTACCGAATATTCCCATTAAAAGCAAGAGCATGATTGCTGAAATTGAGACTAATGAGATGCTGGGTAAGGTTTCGTTCATGACTTGTACTGGATCGTACCCTAGTGGATAGGTTCCCATGATATGGGGAACGACGAAGGCCATTCCTAAGGCAAGAGCAACGATGAGATGGTACTTTTTCCCACTTTCTTTTGCTTTGCCAAGAAGTTCAATTTTTTGCAAGATGGCATAGGAGATGGTGAACACTAATAAAAATGGAAGCAGGAAGTCTAATACTCCATACTGGTCAAAATAATATGCTAATTTTGTAAATCCTTCAGTTGCCATGGTTATTTCTCTGATCTATTTTGGTTTATCACTGTATCCTTCAAACAATTTACTTATTCCACCCCAAACACTTTTCAGTCCATCGGATGTGCTTGCTGTGTTTGGATCTTTAGTAATGAACCAAACCACAAGTCCGAATACAAGTAAGACGATCATGAGTTCTGTTGTTTCTGCTGACCACCAGCCAAAGACTTCATAGGGGCCGTTCCAAAATCCTAATGATGCTCCAAAGATGTAGATAATGAAACCAATTGCGGCAATGGCAATGATTGGTGATGCTGCTTGGCTAAACCTTGTTCCAAATATTCCCATTAAAAGCAGGAGCATGATTGCTGAAATTGAGACTAATGAGATACTGGGTAAGGTTTCGTTCATCACTTGTACTGGGTCGTATCCTAATGGATAGGTTCCCATGATATGGGGAACGACGAAGGCCATTCCTAAGGCAAGAGCAACGATGAGATGGTACTTTTTGCCATGCTTATCTGCTGGCCCAAGTAACTGGATTTTTTGAAGAATGGCATACGATATGGTGAATACTAAGAGAAATGGTAATAGGAAATCGAGTACTCCGTACTGGTCAAAATAATATGCTAATTTTGTGAACCCTTCTAATGCCATATTTTTGACCTCCGATTTGTAGATATAGTTGTACGTTTGTTGTATTTTTTATTTTTTAGCAGCTGGTGCTTCAGGACTTTTGTCCCACGTGATATACACGATTGCGCCGATTACGAGGGCCATGAATAATATACTTGCAGCCCAATCTGCATTCCAGTACTGAAAGAGATAGACAATATATTTGAGCCAATCCATGGCATTGAGGAAAATTACCACTAGGGCGATGAATGAAATAATAATGAATGCGGTTGTCCAGCCTTTATGTTGTTTAGCGAAATCAAATTCACCATCTTTGTAAAAGACGCCAACCATCATCAGAAAACATACCGAGATGATAAGGATAAGAGCAACGTTGGCCATTATTGAACTGATTATATTAACTAATTGGATGGAAGCGATAACAAAAAATGAGATGGAGAATGCAACAATGGTATTGAGATTTTTTCGTGTGACATCGATGTTATTTACTTTTTCTGTCCCTAAAATTCGCGTTTTTTCTAGAATGGCAAAAACAATTGTGAAAACAAGTAGGAAGGGGAGAATAACATCGTAAACTCCAATTTTCCCCATGAAGTCTATTACACCGCGGAAAATACTTTCTTCTACCATCCAAATTCCTCTTTTTTGTAGGATAGATTAAAAAATGTAAGTATATAAATGTTTCTTCGAGTGGTGAGGATAAATTCGACCTGTTTTAATGTTTTGGTATAGGGGAGTCATAGGTGTAATCTTCATTTGAATTTACATTGAATTTATGTTTTAGAATGACTCCATTGTAACTTATCTATCACTTCTCCTTTGTCGAGGTGAAAACGGAGGCTTTAAATAGTAGTTTTATTTCAGATCGCTTATTAAGAGGTGGAATTCGTGCGTCGGTTTTTGAGTTGGACAATCCTGATTACTTTGATTCTATGTGCTCTTGCATTAGCACAGACAGATATAACTATTACCCCCATTGAAAATGAAGTTGCTGTTGGTAAACAGGCAACATTTCGGTTAGTTATTGCTAATAATCTCAATGAAGCGCAGCAATATAGCATATTTTCTCTCCAAACTGGACAGGGTTGGCTTGTTGATCCAATTCCTTTGCGTGATAAAGTTGTGGAACTGCGCGCTGGCCAAAACTACACGACTACTGTTGGGGCGCGTTTGATTAAAGAAGTACCGCTTGGGATATATTACATTCCAATTGCTATTGAAGGAGATAAAGGTGACAAACATGAGGAGTCCCTCAAAGTATATGTTGGTCGTGATGATCTTGAAAATTATGCACCATCACTTAAAGTGACTGTTGATATGGATGAACATATTGACCCTAGACAACCACTCTCTATTAAATTATTTCTTGAAAATAAAAATAAGTTGGATTTAACTTCACTTACGGTGCGAATGCACAGTGAACTTCCTGAATTTCAAAAAGAAGTAACGATCGATCTTGCGGGACTCACTAAAAAAACTGTTGAGTTTGCTGTTTTACCTCATCCATTCACTCAACCAAAGAATCATATCCTTACTTTTGAATTTGAGCATAAAGGCAAGGTTGCCAAAACATTGGAGCAACGAGTTGAAATTATTCCACTTTTGATCCCATTTAATGCGACGGTTTCATCCCAAACTGTCTTTTTACGTGAATATGGTAATTTGGTTGTTACAAATTATGGGAATGTTATAAATGAGCAGGAAGTTAAATATCCTGTTACTGGCTTGCAATCATTACTGCGAGATAGAACTGTAGCTGTTAAAAAAGAAGATGGTCAGCGTTACCTGGTGTGGACTATGTCTCTTGCGCCAGGTGAAGCCAAGACTGTTTCCTATATAATTAACTACCGGTGGGTACTTTACGTAGCGATCTTGCTTATCCTTTTGGCAATTTTTATTGTACTGGTTCAATCACCCGTTGTGATTTCGAAAAATGCTGTCACTCTTAAAAGTGATGAGGAAGGTGCTCTGAGTGAGCTTAAGATTACTCTTGATGTGACCAATAAAACCGATAAACCTATTCGTAATATTTCTATTGTGGATATTGTGCCTGGTATTGTTAATATTGAGCGAAGCCTGGATCTTGGAACTTTGCGACCCCATGAAATCAAACATACTCCTAGCGGCACCAAAGTGGTGTGGTCGATTGCGCAGTTGGATGCACATGAAGATCGTTTAATAACTTACAAGGTTCGTGCTAAATTAAATATTTTGGGCGGATTTGGCTTACCACGAGCGTATGTGGAATACACAAAAGGTAAAAACTGGCGCAGAAAAGCATATTCCAATCCTTTTCATTTGCGTTAATTTTAGAAAAAATACTGACTCTATTACGTGAAAAATTATTTGTTTTTCATTGACGGAAATAGCCTATTTGATCAGACTATTCCACCATAAAAACATTTATATATGAGGGACATATTCAAAAATCATTAAATCATTAACTTTAAAAGACGAAGAGAGGGTGTGAAAATGAAAGATTTTTTTTTACAATTAAAAGAGAAACTGGTTGGTCCTGGTACTGATAACGAACCTGAAGGTCCTGATGATTTTGTAGAAGTAGCTTCTGCCTCTCAATCACGTGATGAAAAGACTCGTGTTGTAGTTAGGCCTTTTGTGATGGAAGATTTTGAGGATATCAAAGAAGTTCTTGATGTTCTTCGTGAAGGTTCAACCATTGCGCTCGTTAATATCAAGCCTCTTAAAGATAAGGATCTTGTTGAATTAAAAAGAGCAATTTCAAAGTTGAGAAAGACTTGTGAGGCAATTGATGGTGACATCGCTGGCTTTGGCGAGGATTATGTTGTTGCTGTTCCTTACTTTGCTCGCATCCACCGCGGCGGCTCGGCTCCAACCCCTAGTAATTCTCAAGTAGATTAATTGTTTAATTTTTTTTTATCTTATCTTTATTTGTTTGTTCTTTTTGACTCGTAAGGTTTATATAACAGATGATTTCAAGCAGAAATAGTGCTCTGCCGCAGTCGCATACTGGAAATTTACATTTCGGTCGCGACTGGGTAATATTGGGAAATAATGATGCCACAGTCGCATAACCTGGTATTGCGCAGGATTGCTATCGACTACAAGTCTTTCGATTTGCTCGCAATATCCGCAGAGATCCTGTCCCTCTGGGATTGCCGGTTCAAATATTGTCGCCCGACTAAGTGTTGAACGACAGTGGGAAAGTCCGGCCTGTGGCGTTTTTTTTTAAATCTTTTAAAATACATGAAAACATAATCTATATAAAGTCTTGATTCTTTATTTTGGTTAGGTGATTTGATGAGAAAGGGACAGACAAGACTTACTAAGCAGCGAAACAGGCTGATTTTAAGGGTGATGTTTTCCTTACTTGTAGTTTCTTTAGGGGTAGTAGCTTTTTATCGATCCACTACAGATGATATCACTGGCGCGGCTGGTGCAGAAGTAGGAACACTTGATGTTGGCGACATTAATTCCGATGGTCGCTTTAATGTAAATGATGTTGATTGTTATAGTCTTGTTGTCTCAAATCCTAGTGCTACTTGTAAAAAAGCGCCTTTGTCTACTACTGATTTAAATTGTGATAGTCTATTAAATTCTAATGATCGTGATGTGGCTAATCGGATTTTTATTAATGATGGTGTAATCCCTATAGATTATGATGCAGATTCGAATGGGGCACTCGATTGTAAAATCCAACCGCCGGTTTCCACGTATTTTGATATAACTGGTGATGGATATGTTTCTTCGGCGGATGCTGAGTGTTATGCTACCATTTTTAATCTACTTCCAACAAACCGGTTATTGGATTCCTGTTTGAAAGTTCCGCCGCGGCGTCTTTCTTTTGTGTGTAGTGAAAATCCCACATTAGTTGATCTTCAAAACTATAATAACTTGGTGTCGAAGAGAACTCTTCCTGCGGGAGTAACTGCTCCGCCAAACTGTGTCAAACAAGATCTTGATAATGATGGTTTGAATTATCTTAATGATAATTGTCCTTCTCTTGCAAATCCTGATCAAAAAGATACTGATGGGGATTTCCGAGGAGATGTGTGTGATCCTAATGATGATAATGATATATATCCTGATTTACAAGATAAATGTCCTCTTCTTGCTGGCGCTAGTCAGGATGATCGTGACGCTGATGGTGTAGGTGATGCGTGTGATAATTGTGTACTCTTTTCTAATGCGGATCAATTAGATTCTGATCGCAATGGTTTTGGAGATCAATGTGATGATAGTGATATGGATCAGGTTATGTATTATCATGACAATTGTCCTTCAATTGCTAATCAAAATCAAGTAGATCGTGATTTAGATGGTCTTGGTGATGTGTGTGATAAAGAGACAATTGTGGTTAATGAGGGACTAGCATCTCCTTCAGTTGATATTGTAGATAATGATCGTGATGGCATTGAGGACAGGAATGACAATTGTGTTGGTCTTGCCAACCCCGCTCAAGATGATGGGGATGGGGATGGTACGGGAGATCTGTGTGATAAACAGTTGTCTAATCTTGCGGATGAAGATCATGATGGAATTTTGAATGCCGATGATAATTGTGATTATGTTCCTAATCCTGGTCGACCTGATAGTGATGGTGATGGAATAGGGGATGCGTGCGATCCCGAGACTGTCGTGAATGTTGGGTTTGGTGGCGGTGGAGGAAGCAGTGGCTCGGGCGGCGTAGATACATCTATTTGTGATGTGGAGGAGGCTGCCGGTATTACGGTTGGTAATCTCGAAAGTTCTTGTTATAAAGTTCTTAAAAGGGAGGGTCTCGCTGTGGATCCAGTTTCCGCTCTTTCAAGGTTGCAATGCTTTGGTGTGTATAATGGAATTCCTGTTGTGAAAGCAAATCGTGCTGATGGTAAATTGCAGGCGCAGATTGTCACATTATCTTCTGGTCAATCTAATCTGTATTCGGCATTGGCCGGGTTATGCACGGATGATAGTAAACCATTTTGTGAGGATGATGATCCTAGTCAATGTCCTGTCGAAGGTGATTGGACGTGGATTGCCGGTGTTCCTTTTCCTGCCAATTACCAAACTGTCAAGCGATGCCTAACAGAGAAGTTTACTGCTGATGGTGGGGATCATAGCAGTCTTACTCTAAAAGATGATTCTTGTTTAGTGGCTGAAGTTGAATCACCTTCGGCTTGTGACGGTGGTTATGCACTTGGTTCGATGCGCTGTTTTAATGGCGGGCGACAAGCTTGTTCGCCTGGATTTGTCTGGGATGAGTATCCTTGTGAAGGTGGCGAAACCTGTCAAGGTGAAGGGGACTGTGTTGTTCAAAATGAGTATGATGTTACCGGTGATGGTTGCGTGAATGTGGATGATTTGGTTCAAGTAGAGTCAATTATTCGTGAGGAAGGAATTGTGAATGCAGCTTTGCACTTGAAGAGAATTCAGGCTGTCTGGCACGAGGGGTGTAACGATGGCAATTAATCCTCCTGCAACACCAACTCCGGCAAGACCAGTTGCAGCTCCTGCTCGTACTATACCAAGGATTCAAAACACACCACAAGGCGTCGTAATGAATAATAATTCTGATGATCCAAGTCCAGGTGGCTCGAAGAAAAAAATTATTGTTATTTCTATGGTGCTTATTGTTCTCATTGTTATTGCTGTATTGCTTCTTGGTGTTGTCAATAAGCCGTTTGCTGGTCTTGCTGTCAGTGTTGGCGGTGAGGATTTTGAAGTTGCAGCGGGGGAAGCGGTGCTTGCTGGATTACGTGATAGTGAAGGTTCTTTTGTTGAAGAACTGGTGAGGGGCCAGGAGTATGATGTAGAAGTTTTTGTGGGGGTTGATGAGTTAGACTCTTTTATTTTTGCAGTGACGACACCTGCTGGTGTAAGTATTGAACCGCAGGGCAATGCTTTTACGGCGAGTGGTTTTGATATTCATGAGGCTTTTATTGATGGCAAATACTATGTGTATGGTATTGCTTCACCAGCTGTTGCTTTGGATGGCGGTCGATTGGGTACGTTGCATCTAAGGTCGGGTATGGATGTTGTTGAGGGGGAGATCGGGCTTGAGTTTTCGGCTCTTGACGATGCGGAAGAGCATCTCGTTTCACGTAGTTCTGGTTTGGAAATTGGTGATGTTGTTGAGGTGGAGTTACCTGTAGATGAACCCCGGGATGTGGAAGAACCTCAGGATGTGGAAGAACCTGTGGATGAATTGGAAAATGTTGTTGTTGACAATGCTGTTCTTTGCGATCAGCCTTGTGATGTTGAAGGACGACAATGTTTAGGAAGGTCGAGTACGCAGTTATGTCGTGATAGCTGTGTTGTTCCGCAAGAGGGTGGGTTGTGTAGTATGGGCACTGCTTGTGATCCATCTACTGTTACCTGTCAAGCTGATGGTGATAATGATTTGATATTTGATTATGAGGATAATTGTCCGCGTGATTTCAATCCAGAGCAGAATTTGGTTTGTGATGTCGAAGAAGGTGTTGTGATGAAGGCAGATCTCGATGCGGACAATCGAGTTACTCTTGATGATGCTATTTTGCTTGCGCGGTCGGTGCTTGGAATTATTGATGAAGAATTTACCCTTGCGCAAGCGGATGTTACAGGAGATGGAACAGTCAATTTAGATGATGCAATTCGCATTGCACAGTATACCTTGGGTATTGTTGATCAGTTAGAAGGATAGTTATGCCGGAGTCTCTAAACTGTGATTACACGAAAGTCTCAGGTTGATAAACCCCGTATTGATATAACGGATTCGAAAGAAGGTGCGACCAATGAGTAAACTGATTATTACTATTTTATTGTTAGTAGCTCTACTAGCTATATCTGTAAACGCAACGCCGACATTCTCCTGCACTGGTGAACGTCCTTCCAGTGCGCGTTTGTGCTTGGGTGATGATGCTGGTCTTGTCGGGGATACTGGTCGTATTGCAGTATCTAGCTGTACCGATCGCAAATGCGAGTTTGAATGTAATGATGCTTCGTTTTATCGTCCTAGTACCCGGCGTTGTATTGATGCGGGTACCGTAAATTTTGCAGGAGCTACTTGTTTGCAACAAGGTGATCTTGCGCTACGTGGAGATCTTGTTTGTGGTAGTGATTTAAAGTGGAAGATTCCTGAAGGAAAATCCTGTCGCACAGCAGCAACGTCTTGTGTGGGCGGTACCACTTGCTCTAATAATGTATGTACTTCAATGCAAAGGGCGGTTTTTCCTGTTGGTTGTAGGGGATCACGTGTTGATGGTGCAGTAATGTGTCAAGGCGATGATCCCGGTGCGGAACCTGAGCGGATTAGCTATGTAACTCAATGTGAGCGGGGAAATAAACCTAATTGTGAGTTTGTATGTCCCTCAGGAAAAGTTCCTAATATTGCGAGTACTTCATGTGTGGCAGCACCGAGCGTAGGACAAGCTTGTCAAGGTTCCAAAATTGCTACTGGTAACTTGGTATGCGAGTTGCAAGGAGAACTTTTTTACTGGAAAATAAAAACTGGTTCTGATTGCTCTCAAAATTCTGATCAATGTCAAGCGGATTCATCTTGTCAAAATGGGGTCTGTACTTTGAATCGTGCTTCAAGACCTATTGTTCTCGACCTGCGTTGTCCTGAGTCAGCAGAGCCGCAGACACGATTTACTTGTGATGTGGTTCTTCGTGAACCTTTGGTAGCGGGGGAGCCCGCAGAGATCTCGTTTGGATATAGGAGGGGCGTTGCTGGTCGGCAAACTACGGCGGGGGGCGGTTGGGCCCTTGAAAGTTCATCGCCTGTTCTTTTACGCTCGGATGGGCAGGCAAAGCCTGCTCGTACCGTTATTGCCACACAAACGTTTACGTCTATTGCTGATGGTTTGGTTTTAGAAATGATAACGAATGATGCTTCGATAGTTCCACCTGCTCCTGTTACTGTTCTTGGTAATACTGCACCAGCCGATGACGTTTTAGGTGAGTATCCCTATTCAGCACAAAAAGAGAGCTGCGCTGCTACATTACAGTGTGGAGAAGGGCAAAGTGCAGTTTGTAGTTACATTCCTGCTACATTGGGAAGAGTACTTGTTCAAAAGGGTTGTTGCCCAAGTTCCACTGCGTGTTGGGCTGGTTCACCTGCTAATGGTGCCTGTGTTGAGTATGGTACTCTCTTCGAAGCAAGTCCAACAGTTATCTGCGGAGATGATAATGATTTTGATAAATGCGGTCCAGACGAGAGTCTTGCATTTAACAAGTATTTAGGAGATCTTAGTGACGATGGAACAAAGCAGTGTAATGGCGCGGAGTGGATTGATGTTCCCTCAGCAGTTGTTGTGGGTGGTAATGTGATTGTGTCTTTGCAAGGGGACATCGATGGTACTGGTACCATTGAGATTGACGATGCAATTTTGCTTGCGCAATCTATCCTTGGCATAGTTGATATGGAATTTACACTTGAACAAGCTGATGTGACTCAAGATGGTGTGAAAAATTTAGATGATGCGATTAAAATTGCTCGGATTGCTCTAGGGATCGAGGAATAAATATATAAAGACAGATTTTATTACAAGGTCAAAGGTGTGATGGATGGATACTAGAAATTTTGGACAATCAAAGACATTCTCGTTGTTACTCTTACTCTGTTTCTTTGTTTTAATAACTGCGGGAATTGCAATCGCAGATCCTGAGCGAGCAAATGAAAATTATCTTATGCATGAGTTACGTCATCAAGATGGAAATCGCGAATATCGACATACGGTGTGTCAAAGTAAAAGTCTAGATAGTTGTGACGGTCAAAGTGACTGTCGGCGTGCCCTTGTGGATAGAAATAGTAACGCTTACCAATGTTATCATCACGGCTTTGTTTCTGGTAGCGATTATGATCCTCGGGTAGCGTCTAATTTTGATATTGATTGTCCAATTACAGTGGTTGCTGGTCAGAGAACTGTTCGCTGTCAGGTGAAAATAACTACGGACACAAGTTTTAGAGCTGGAGAGAATATCTTTTTTTATGCTGGAGCTGTCGGTGCAGAAACTAGTTCCTTTGTCATTCGTCATCCTTCTCCTCCTGCTGATCCTGCGTATTCATGGACACAAAATT
Organism: uncultured Methanosarcinales archaeon; assembly: GCA_964362485.1. Taxonomy (GTDB): domain Archaea; phylum Nanobdellota; class Nanobdellia; order Woesearchaeales; family GW2011-AR9; genus CAMAVK01. Next base: position 21,762 of record CAYIEX010000008.1, read on the forward strand.
CGGATACGTTTCACACTCTTCGCTTTAGAAGGGATACTTTACTGCGAGCAAACGCTGTCATCGCAACCATTGAGTACTCGGGGGTTTTTGTCCATAATCAAGAGACTTTTGTTCATGGCGCTCTTGGTTTAATGGTTGATTCATTGCTTCCTCGTGTTTTTGACTCTCGAAAAGTATCTGGTTCTGGTGCTAACTACTTTTATAGCTATTTTTCTAAAAATGAAATTGGTGTGGTCGCTCCTCCCCCACCACCTCCTCAACCTCCTCAGGATGATCCCATTCCCCATCGTCAAGTTGAACAACAACCTACTGTTACGGTTACTTGTCCTGAATTTGTAAAAATCAATCGTCCATTTGAATGCTCTGTT
>CAYIEX010000009.1:0-21400 GCA_964362485.1 uncultured Methanosarcinales archaeon
GTAGACATTGATCCACAATTATCACCTACCATAGAAGCAACTACCGTACAATTACTTGCTATAGTAGCACACCACTTACCTGCTCGGTCAATATAATACGTGCCACCTTTGGCGCGATCCAGACCGTATAACCCAACCTCTCCTTTCATGACAACCTGAAGATTGCGACCGTCCCTTGGTTCTAAACCATTACAGAGGTAGTGAAGTGGTTTAAGACTGGAAAGATTGAGTGAAAATTTATCATGACCTTCATCATGAGATTGTTGGATGAGTGCAGAAATAAAATGACCTGCGGTGAGTGAATTCCAGGGACGATCCTCAAAGGAAGAGAGCAGGTAGAGAAGATCCTGAATCTGTGCTGGGAGTAGAGGGGGTAGCGACTTTGCTTCGTGACCGATTATGTTTGCTGTGTCAGACCACGCTTTAGCCCAATTTAAGGTGAGGCATTCTTGATAACAATCAAGATAGGAGGTGAAAAAGGTGGTAGTGGTGTAAGAGGTTTGTTTCGGCGTTGGGCGATAACCCTGGTGAAATGGACCATTAGCCATACTTAGCTGTGATGATTTCATGGTTTGCCTCCGAATAATTGTCTCATCCTTTGAAATGGTTCGACTGCGGGCTGCCACATGGTGTTGAATTCTGTAAGGGGAAGAGTATAGGATTGTCTTATGGAACTACGCAACACCATGTCTTTAGTTTTCTGATCACAAAAATAATACCCTTCAGGTTGATCTCTGAGGTATGGGCTGCGGTGCTGATCGGTATATATTACAATATACCGGTCTTCGAGAGATGGACCACGTTGAATGTATCTTATAGGTTTGTTTATTGGATAATCGTGTGAACGGAAAATTGTTGATTCTGGTGTCCAAAGATTTCTGTACCGCTTCACACTATGCTTACCCTGAGCCTCATACGCAAAGCCTTCACCTGCTATTTCTACTACCGAACTGCACGCAGCATGGTCAAAAGCTTTACGCCCCAGTTCGCCATAGACAATGACTGTTAAATTTCTATTTTTTTGCCGCTCGAGATAGCTCCCAAAATGAAGGAGTGGTTTAACTCCATGAAGATTAAATTCAAAGTCAGTTAACCCAGCATTATGGGCATTTTGCATCAATTTTGTTGCGAGTAGACCGGTGACAATGGGATAGTCTTTATGCTGATCAAGAGGAGATGTGGCTGCTAAGAATTGTTGGATCTCATCAGACGTTAATTTGTCATCTATACCAATAAAGCGTTTATCTTTTCTGATTTCAGCATGGAGTGCAAATTCATCTGGAAATTCCTGTTGATACTCGGTAGCCATGTGGCACAGTTTTTCGATAAGGTCAATGAGGTGCTGGAATTTGCTTGTTCCTAAGGGAGTAATCTTTTGGGCGGTTGGTATGTATCTTTTATGGAAAGGATCGCCATTCATATGTACAATTCCATCAAGACTTCTTTGACTCATATTTTTTCTCCAAGTTTGCGCCTCGCGACATCCCATACTTTGTCCCACTCACGGTAATCATCATATAATTTGAATGTGGCGCCTAAATCGTTCATATAATATGTTGTTAGGTGTTTATACAAAGTTGGATTTGCCGTATGGAAATTTGATGTAGTCACACAATCCCACAGATGACCTAAATCATAGTTTAGGCTGTCAATATAAAGCGTGCATCTGGCCGAACCGTGGCCTACTTCAAGACCACTTTTTCTGAAATAGAAATTGGTGCGTGAGGAATATGTTGCACACAGGTGGCCTGCATTCTCTATGTAATACGTTCCACCTTCACAATAATATGAACAAGATGAGCCAACACCACCACGGAGAGTTACTTCGAGTTTTTTACCTACTTTTTCTTTTAAATAAGAGGCCACGAAACTCATTGGCTTAAGACCAGAAAAGTCGAGATTAAATTGATCTATAGAGTTTTCTTCTCTTCGATGTGCTTGTCCCATGAGATAGGATATAAACATGCCTGTGGCAATAGGATAATAACTATGTCTCTCCCATCCTTGTGAAAGCGTTAGAAATTGTTGCAACTCATCATTTGAGATAATGGAAGGTTTATTCGTGATGCGATCCAGGAGATATTCATCCCAGTGTAGATTCATAAAAGGCGTGTTATGAAGAAACTGGTGATATGATTCCATTACGAGATTGAGTCGATCATTGGAGTTGATAGAGGAGGGAGTGGTTTTAGATGAAGCTCTGTAGGTTGGAGGGAATATTTCACGGGCCATGGCGAGTTGATTGAGATTGCTCATGGTCTTCCTCCAAATAATTGTCTCATCTTGTCGAATGGTCCCTCTGCTGGTTTCCACATAGATTCAAATTCATCAGTAGAAACTACTTTTATAATAATATCAGAGAGGCCGTTGTTATCAAAAAGCGTTGGTAATAAAGGGTTAGGTGTGTAGCATACGGATCCTCTATCATAATAATTGATAAAGCGTTCACTTGGAGAAGAACCATACTGTGAAAACCATCTGCTGCCAGTACTATGATTGGTCATATAGATTGTATGGAATTCTCCAAGACCGGTCTTGTTGTAATCTCGTGCAACACTGCAATTACCGCTGGCATTGAGAGCGAAACCACGATGGGTTGCTTCGACAATCACATTGCAGCGAGAATTGAAAAACGCCATGGTACCAAGCTGACCATAGACCACAAGATCTAATTTTCGTTTATCTTTTGTAGATAAATGATCACCAAAATAATTCAAGGGCTTAATGCCATTCATGTTAAATGAAAAATGATCTATCCCTTGGATATGAGTCTTCTGGATGAGAGCGGTTGCCAAGGAACCGATGACGGGACTGTAATTAGGGACATTTTCTAATGAAGTGGTAGCTTGAAGGAACGCTTGAATCTCATCTGGACTTAAATGGGGCCCGTCACGAAAATCCCTATACACTTTATTCTTAAATAACATTCTCCTAAACTCAGAGTTGGCTGGATTCACCGATCGGGTTAATTCACAAAGGTACGCGGCGAGGACGCTCGCATCGTGGACACGAGTATTTTGAATGGGTTGAGTGGGTGATGGAGAGGATTTTTGGTAGGAAGGACGAAACGGTCCATTTACCATTTCAATTTGGTCTAGACTCATTGTCGACCTCCGTAAAGTTTTTTCATTGTAGCAAATGGTTTCACTGCTGGTTTCCACTTATCTTTGAAATCAGAACGGGTGAGTTCGATCATAGGATCTTGGGTAATGCCAAGGCTCTCGAAAAACTTGATAGCAGAGCGAGTGCTGTAGTAGTTTATAGCTGTCCCAGCTGACGGTATACTTACATCATAAATTGTTCTGAAATTATATTCTGCTTGACGCGTATAGCGATACTTCTTGGCGATACTATGTTGAGAGTATTGAGATACTTTATAATATTCACTGGATATATATCGTGTCCAAAATGGAGTGTTGGATTGCTTGGTGTACCCTGGGTCATACAATTTCCAAACAGAGAATTCGCCAAATGCATCTTGAGCAAAAATGCCGCTTGCACTCTCGACAATGGCATTACATGTTGCACGATAGAATGCGTCAATACCAAGTTCTCCATAGATCATGAGATCAAGTTTTTTTCGAACCTCTTTTTCGAGCGATTCACCGAATTGGGATATTGGTTTAATACCATGCATGTCAAAGGTAAACTCATTGATTCCATCATGATGGGTATTTTGGATTAGTTTTGTGGCAATGTATCCTACAATCGTACAATAATTAGGTAGATTTTCGATAGATGTGGTAGTGCGGAGAAATTGTTGAATTTCATGATTACTTAGAACTATATCGAGATCGGTAAAAGCATCGTTGTCCGACATTATTGTAAGTATCTCATTTACTTCTGTTGTAGCGGCCGTACTTTCACAGAGATGTCGCGCAAGATCAATAAGTGGATCAAGTTTGGTATTATTAGGAGTAGAAATGGATGGTTGAGCAGTTCGGCTATAATTAGATGAGAATGGTCCTTGGGCCATCTGAACAATTGCAGAGAAGGTGCCAACCACTATGCATCACCTAGTTTTTGAGCAGCAACGCGCCATACTTTGTCCCAATCATGAGTGTGATGGATTACATTTGCTTGATAATATTGTCGAAAATACGTCTCTGCATTGCGAGAAGGAGTGTGAAATGTGACGGTACAGCCGAGTGGACTCCCTCTTGATTTTTGACACTCAAAGTCAAGAGATTTTATGTAGTAAGTTGATGATCTTGAATATAATCCTGCACCTTTGCCTGCTTTAGCAATGTAGAACGTGGTACCATGAGCGGATCTAGCACAACTATTTCCAGCGGATTCGAGATAATATGTTCCACCATTACAGGAGAAAAAAGCATTATCGGCAAGCTGTCCCTTAACAACCACTTCTAGGCCAAGATGTTTCACTTCGATTTCTCGAGCAAGTCTAATAGGTTTTAAACCGCGTAAATCAAAGTGAAATGAATTGATCCCTTCATCGTGAGATTGCTGTAGGTGATAGGATAGAAAATAGGTTGTGGCTTGGTCATAGTCCGGATGTGCTTCCCAGGCTTGTGATGCCATCAAAAATTGTTGGAAATCATCATTGTTTAGAATCATTCCAATTTTAGGAATGTGTGGTGAGATAGTGGACAAGGAATGTGTCCTATTGATTAGATCAGGAACTTTGATAAGGAACTGCTGATAGGATTCCATAATGCGATGCAGCCGATCAGTAGGAGACGTTTGTGGAATAATTGGTTTAGCGGTGGAAACATACTTCGGTCCAAATGGTCCATTTGCCATTTCTAATAGAGCAGTCATTGCCTACCTCCGAAGATCGTATCAAATTCTTTGAAGGCTTGATTAAATGGATCCCAGAGTTCGATAGTCTCATCCAACGTTAATGTCTTAGTGGGATGATTTGAGTCTAAAGTATAACGCTTAGTGACAAGAGAGCCAAATACACTTTCTTCACGATAGAAAGTGCATCCTACCGTCTCACGCAAAGGAGTTGGACTATTTCTTATGACGAATGTTGATTTTTCGGCACTGACTCCACAATCCTGCACGCCTCCTTCAATATAGACTTTTGCATTCTGCGCAAGCCAGAAACTATCATTACCTGCTCGGCGAATGAAATACGTTCCAAACTTTGCATTTAGGCCAAGAACATCACTAGCTTCTTCAATGATATATGTCCCGTATTGGGCATTTGCGGCAAAGGCATCACCGGCATTTCCGCGGATATAAATACGTAGATCAGCAGAACCTTCTAAATGACCACAAAGGAATTCGGGTGGTTTGATACCTGTGAAATCTAACGCAAATACATTGTGCTTGGCCTGAGCATTTCTAATGAGCTGAGTGATTGCTCCTCCTGTGGCAGTGGGGTATAAAGGATGGCGTTCGTGGGCTGTGGTGAGTACGAGAAACCGTTGAATTTCATCAGGGTCAAGTACGTGGGATGTAAAATCGAGTAGAAAATTAAATAAGTATTTAGGTTTGCGGTCTGTGGAGTTTAATAGCTGTTCATACCGGTGTAGAAGAGGTGTTAAGGTGGAGTCCTGAGGAGCTACGATGGTGGAAATTCTAGATCTTTCATATCGCGGGCCAAATGGATTTGCGGCCATGTTTGCAATCCCGTCAAAAGTGGAGGCGTTCATGGTTCTTCTCCACCAAAAACATTTTTGTACTGGGCAAGACCGTCTTTTCCTGGCTTCCACAACGTATGCCACTCAGCGACCATTTTTACTCCATAGTGACCTCGGGACCAGAAATGATCATGGGCTTCTTTATCGCCAACAAGAAGCGATTGAAAACCACCGTAAATATCTGTCATATCTTTTTGATAATGGATGACAAAACGCCTCAGAGGTGATTCGTAGTACGCAGTTTGAATTAATTCAACATTACTCGACGATGCAACTACATAGCAAGAGTATACTTCATCAGTTTCTAAATTGAAGCAATGTGTCTTCTGACAATAAAATGACCCATTTTCTAATAATAGGTCAATTTTGTCTTTTTCTTCGACACAGAACTTACCGGTAGCACCACCAAATAAACCCATACCTAATTTTCCTCGTATTACAATGTCCAACGTATGACCTACACGCTGTGAAAGATGGTTACCAAACCATTGAAGTGTTTTTATCCCGCGTACATCAAGGTTAAAGTAATCTGTTCCTTGATCATGGGATTTTTGAATAAGTTTGCTCGCAATTAAACCTACCATGGAGCGATAGGAGGGTTGATTTTCAAATTCAGTCGTGGAGTGGAGGTAAGTTTGAATTTGATCATGAGTAAGGACTGGTACTACTCCCATAAATTCTGGTGTGTCAATTATGTCAAAATTAGTATCCTCAAGAGAAGCCAACTGCTTGGTCACAGCTAGGATTTCTTCTAGCTCTGATTGTACTGGTTGTTGAGAAATTCGATGTGTGGAAGAGACAAATTTATCTCCAAAAGGTCCCCGAGCCATGGCTGCTGGCGCAATTATCATAGCCTGCACCTCGCAAATATCTCCATCTTTTCATCCCATGCTTGCTGCCATGCTTCTTTGGAGATGAGATTGAAGACTTTGCCATCGGAATGATGACGGTGGACCTTACTTTCTACAAGTGGGTTGTATGTCTTTATGATGAGACTATCTGCAAACAAGCCGACTTGTGTAGGAACATCCCTGAGGTAGAATTCCGTTGACTCTGCAACGACAGCAACATGACTGTTGGACACTTTATCTATAAAATAGGTTCCTCCTTTGCAGCCGTAGAAGCAAATATTACCAATTGTTCCTTTAATTATAACACTGAGACCTTTATCTTGATTTTTGCGCATACTCGAACAAAGATAATTAAGAGGCTTGTGATCTGTAAGATCTAGCATAAACTGAGTATTCCCTGCATTATGAGATAGTTGTACAAGATGTGTCAAAAAGAGCCCGGTGCGGTCACTATAATTTTTCTCAAGTTCATACTCTTGCGTGATGGAAAGGAATTGTTGAATTTGTGGTGGTGAAAGTACGGTTAAAAAAGTAGGGAATATTGCGTCTTTAGCTAGATCTGTTGGTATATCTTTGCATATAAATCTCTCGTATATTTCCAGTGCTTCATGAAGTGGTGTGGTGGGCTGATTTGAAATAGTGGGAACAGGTGTTGGTTTATAGTTTCTAAACGGTCCAGCCATGGCTATTGAATCGAGCGACATAGTAATCATTACCAAATAGTGATTATCAGGGTGTATTTAAAAAGTCTTTGGAGAATTTGAAGAGGAAGTTAGCTTGTTCTGAAATGATAATCATAAACGAAATGTTTATATGTAAACCCATATTTTACATATGTAAACTATATTGGAACATACTATGGAATTAATTAGCCGGAAAGAAGGAGACGTACTTCTCCTCTTGTTTCAAGATTTTACGAGAAGTTATAATGCTAATATGATATCAAAGAAAATCGATATCACTCGGCAAGGAGCCTTAAAGATTGTAAAAATCTTAGAAAGAAAGCAGTTGCTTGTATCAAAACAGTATGGAAAAGCAGTTTTTTACAAGATCCGATTAGAGGAGGAATATACGCAAATCGTAATGAAGTACTTGTTAATGAGCCAAGCTACAATCAAAGCTGAGCGTTGGATACGGGAGTTTAAAGAATGGAACGAGGCAATAGATTCTATTATTCTATTTGGGTCTACGGTCCGGGACTATGCTAAAGCAAACGATATTGATGTTGTCCTTGTAGTAAATAAGGTAGCGCCGGAAAGAAGAGAGATAATGATACGTGAAAAGAATAGAGTTCTGAGAAAACCACTTCATCCACTTTGGCAGAGCCAGGAGGACTTAAAGAAAAATATACTTTTACTCGACCCTGTTCTGATACAGGCGCTCAAAACCGGGTACATTCTTTATGGACAGGAACATATTATCAGAGCAGTATTAGAAGCACAGCGAAAATATGGGTTTTCCATGCCGGAAATCATTGCTCGTGATACAAATGTACTTTAATTGACTATGACTCATGCAGACAATAAGGTGGAATGGTGTATCAAGAAGGCACAGAAAGAACTAGCAGAAGGAAAGATACATCGAGGCTTGGTAAAGATTAACTCTAATCCAACGCTCGCTTTTGATCATCTGCGTAAAGCAGAACATAATTTGAGAGCAGCGATATTTTTTAGAGAAAATGGATACTCTGACTGGTCAGCAAGTGCGTTTTTTTATTGCCTGTATCATTGTTTTCTCTCCATTGCACTAAACTATGGTTATGAAAGTAGAAATCAAGATTGCACAATAGCAGTAGTAGAAATGTTACGTGAGCAAGGAATGATCAAATTTGACCAGCAATTTATTGAAATGGTGATGATGACAGCCTCAAAAGAGATGAATCTGATGGCTATACGAGAAAACTTCCAGTATGGAACAAAAACTTCTTTTGATGATGGCAGTGATTTTGAGAAGCTAAGGTTGAGATGCGTAGAAGCACTAGAACAAGTACGAGATATCATTACATAACGAAATATCCTTACTTAAGATAATACCTAAAATCCCCTTTGGTTGATACACAATTTAATCATTGTGAACCACCACTGGTTTCTGCCAAAAGGGGGGTAGCGATTTGCCCCCACCCTTTTACACTCTATTTCAATCCCAACCTACGATTGAGTTCTGCAAAAACGTCTTCAGCTTCTTGCCATTTTGCGTTCCATTCATCTGGCGGAAGTATTATTTTATGTTTTGCTGGAATTTCGAGAGGTTCTAAAATATCGTGACGATGAGAATAGTAGGTGGCAGGCTCTCCCTGCGTGACTGGTGGTATTGCGCCAATGTGATTTAAAACATAGACTTTGCAGGTATTAGAGCCCATCCCATATCTATTTGGTCCTAACCCGCAACGCGCACCAACACTCTTTACATAGAATTCTTGGATTCCATTAACAAGGCCAACACAAACACCAATACTATCGTGTCCTTCTTCCAAATAGAATTTTCCTCTTGCGTCCATGCCCAAGACCTCATTCGCCTTTTTAATTGCAAAGATCCCAGATGCATGTGAGAATGCGCCTTGACCTGCATCCTCCATATAAAAAGTTCCTTTTGCGCCGCAACCAAAACCATATCCTGCATTACCTCTCACAATAATGGTAAGGTCTTGACTGTCCTGGTTGATCTTAGTACAGCAATTTTTGAGCGGTTTTAATCCACGCATATCAAAATGAAACTCATGATGACCGCCCCGAAGAGAATTCTCTACAAGCTGACCCACAACTTGTCCCGCAGCTTCACTATAACTCGGCTCTCCTTCATATGCTTGAAGATGATATAGAAAATCCTGAATTTCATGTGGTGTTAGGGTGTCGGTTATCTCAGATCTGGTTTTATCCATTATCGTTCCACCATGATGCCACATTTCTTCATCAGTTAATACACTGAGTTTTTCAAAAACGTGCATGACAGTCGTCTTAGGCCTAATTGAAACTCGGACAGGAGTTGTTTTTGTGGTTGGTTTATACGATGGCTTGAAGGGTCCTGCCATTGCTGCGTCGGTGTTCATTGTTCTTCCTCAAATGCTTTTTGTAGTTTTGTAAATCCTAGCTCTGCCAAGAACCAATGCATAGCCCAACTTCGCTCTGTGATTATATTTTTTGTTGCAGGTCTGCGGACTTCGATGGCCTCGAAGAGGGCTTGATTTGGAGTATACAATTTTAGACCATTGTTGATGAATCGTGGTTTAGAGCATGATTTAACATAGAGGGTTACGTCCTCCGCTCTAAAACCCGTAAGATCTTCTATTTCATCAATGTAGTAGGTATTCGTTGATCCTAAATCCCAAAATGTTGCATTGGTATGGATTGCGTTTCTAATGCGGTACGTTGAGCGATTTGATCGTTCTCCGACAGCTCCTCTTGAGCTTTCGATATAGAAGCGACTCGATTTCGAGTACTTGGCAAGGTCGGGTGCAGCAAATTTTATATGAAACTCTCCATCACTCACATTATGAGCATTTTTCTCACCACATCTATTAATAAAATATGTGCCACCCTGAGCGCTTCCAAATGAGTTTGGTCCGGTTTCATCAATGATGTAAGTTCCATTGTATGATGCGCAACCAAAAGATGTTCCGGTTTTTCCTTTGACACGAATAACAAGTGTTTGATTCATCCACTGCTGTAGATTATAACATAAGTAATCAATTGGTTTTAATGAATCAAGATCGAGTGTGAAATAACTTTCTCCTTGGGTGTGAGCATTTTGGATGAGAGTGCTCACCACACGTCCTGTTGCCTGACCATAGCATTTGTGATGCTCATAGCGTTGGCTCACTTGCAAAAATTGCTGAATCTGAACGGGGGTGTAGATTTGTTTGATGGCGCGCAGGTAGGATCGTTCTTCTTCTTTATGAGACCCAGTGCCAATGTGACTCGTTCTTTGATAAAAATCAATCAGATGAATGTATGGTTCCAAAATGGGATCGAAGATGCTTGGCGAAGTGGAAATTTGTGTTTTTATTGATGGACGATAGTCTCGTTTGAAAGGTCCATTGGCCATTTCAATTGATTCAGCAGGATATAAACTCATGGTCGCCCTCCAAGTCTCTGTTGAGCTGGTGCCCATACCTCGTTCCACTTCTCGAACGTGTCGTAATGTATTATTGTGGTTTTAGTTTCATCTCGGGAAATACTAAAATTATACCTTCTTTGAAAGTATTCCACCGCCTCCCGCTGAGGGGTATGGAATGTCGATTGAAACGTGAAACATCCCATATTCTCGTCAAATTGATCATTACGGTTCTCAACGTAAAAAACTGATTGTTCAGAATAATGAGCCACTCCATACGCGGTCCTGTGGAGATACATCGTTGCTTTTGTCGATTGTTCACCACAATAAACACCGGTAATTTCAGCATAATAAACACCGCCTTGACAATGGGAAAAGCAGTTATTACCAACGGTGCCTAAAATTGTTACTTCGAGGGGTTTACTTTCTGCTTTCAGAAATGAGGCCACAAAGTCGATCGGTTTAAGACCAGAAAAATTTGGGCGTCGCTTGTAAATTCGATTTTTGTAATGTCTTCTTTCCAACGCTGCGCATCACTATCACCTGGCCGGTACAGATTATGATCTCTGAAAACCTTAGTGAGCTGTTTTCTGTATTGATCACTGGCTTGTCTTATTCCTACTTTTATTTGTTCTTTGCTTCTATCTGTGGCTTGAATATTTTTAGTTATCATTTCGGTAAGATCATTATTTTTAAGTAGCGCGATGCGTTGTTCACGCAGGGCCACATTTGAGAAGCTTTGTGAACCTCCTTGCCAGCCTAATTCCAATGCCAAAGCAAAACGATCTAGAATTGGAGGAATAATAATACCATTACCATCATCCTGGTGATTGGCTGTTGCGTAGAGTGCTCCTTCATTCATGAACGTGTCGTTTAAATAATCAAAGCGACCAGTTTGAAGTGCGTTTAAAAAGAGAGCTTGTTTTCCAGCAGGGAGTCGGTTAAATTCGTCAATAATCATCCGGCGAGGATACATGGATGAGGACCAGATTACTTTTTCAACACCTGTATTGAGCTGTCCATAATCGGGCCTGGCAATCATACCCTCCCAAGTTTGATCAGGGTGGCCTTTAATCATGGCGTGATCAATAAAATCAATGGGTAATTCTGAGGTTAGGCAGGACATAAGACGAGCTAAGGTAGTTTTACCATGACCGGGTTCACCAATTAACAATAGGTTTGATTCATTGAGATCAGCAAGGGCAGCAAGTACAATATTCCAGCGTGGGATATACATTCCATCAACCGTGCGGATGTCTTCATCCAAAAAAAAGTGACCAATAGTTTTTGTGTAGCGGGTAAGTTCTTCGTTCATTGTGGTGTATAGGTGTTCCTATCCTCATAGAAAAAAGAATGGGGTTCATTTATAAACTTTACGTTTAATTTATCACTGCAGGGTAATGCTTAAAATCCTCTGAACCATCTAGAATTAGCTCTAAACGCAACCCTAACCACAATCTAAATAAGGTCAAACATACCTATTCTAGTATGAATAATGCTATGAATAATAGTCTGAATAGTCTTCCTTTATTACAAGAACTCGATGCGGTTTCGACCATTCTTCTTGCAGGTATGGGTGGTGGATATGATGTGTTTGCAACACTACCGCTCTATTACAATCTGATTGCGAAGGGTAAGAACGTACACTTAGCAAACTATACTTTTACTCATCGTCAGACTCTTCAGGGGGAGGAGGAAATTTATCCCGGCTGCTTTCGTGTTGGACCAGCGGGAAACGAATTTCAAGGACTTTATTTTCCGGAAAAGTATCTCGCACAGTGGCTTGAGATAAATGATTGTAACCCCACAGTGTATGCTTTGGAAACAAGAGGAGTCAAACCCCTATTCCAAAATTACTCCAAGTTATGTAAAAAGCTTGGAATCGATGCAATTGTACTTGTGGATGGGGGAACGGACGGATTAATGTTCGGAGATGAGGAACACCTCGGAACACCGCTGCAGGATTATACATCCATTGCAGCAGTACATCAAGTTGATGGAGTGCGTAAGTATATGGGTTGTATTGGCTATGGAATCGATGATGTTTCTCATAATTGTTTTTGGGACAATGTGAGAACACTCGAACATGTAGGAGGATCGCTCGGCACAGTTCAATTGGATTTGACTTTTCAAGAAGCACAGCTGTATTGTAACGCGGTCGATCACGCTAATTTGTATAAACCAGGCGATGGAAGCATCATTAATAATGCCATTGCGTGCGCGATTCAAGGCAATTTGGGATGTGCCAGTATGCAGAATCGGACACGGGCTCATAGTCTGCAGATTGAAAGTATCATGGCGAGATATTGGTTTTTCAAACTCGATTCACTTGTATCTCAAACAAAGTATTACCACCTCATAAAAGATACCGTACAAGAAAATGAAGTAAACGTAGCGATTCGACTTCAATTGCCGCGCGTTGCACCAATGCGCAAGACGATAGAAGTGGATTGGCGTAGTATGGTGGGAATGTAGGTAAGAGAGGGTGAAGTAATTCCAAACACAAGTTTTAAATTATCCAATCAGATTTGTGGCATATGCATACTCGAGTCCTCACAATATTGGTCTTCTTTTTTCTGTGTGTCAATATTGTTTATGCGCAGGATGTTTCTATATCGCTGGTTACACCACAAGGCAATTCGGTGGCAAATGCCCTTATTACCATTCAATTTGCAGAGCAGACACAGCGTGGATTGTTGACATCCAATGAGTATACGTTTAGTGTCGATGGTGAACAAACTGTTTTGTTTATTGTTGATTTTTTAGAGACACCAGCGAAAGACTATTTTGGCCAGGAAAAATTTGGTGGAGAGATAGGAACGACGCGCTCAGTGCTTATTTTTCCAATAGGACATTTACAAGGGGCAGTTATTGATGGACAAGGTAATCTTGTTAATGATGCAGAGTTACGGTTTGATTGCCAGCATGGTTTTTCTATTATGTATCCTGAGTCTTCAGATATTGTGGGGTCGTTTTCTGTTCCTAATATGCCAGTTGGAATGTGCCATATTACTGCCAGACATGGAAGACAAGTGGGGAGTGCTGATGTTGCTGTGGGCCAAGGTAGTATTGCAGCAGTGGAAATTCTACTCATTCGGGAAGTAGGAAGGTCTGTTTGGATATACCTCGTTTCAGGATTGGTAGTTATTGGTGGTTTAGGTGGAATCTCATTCTATGTATGGAATTCAAAGAAAGGACAGCCCGAGAAACATCATTCGCCAGTTTTAATTCATAGGGAATCAGACACAGCTTCCCAAGTGATCAACTCACACGCTGATGCGATCATGCAAACTCTCACCGAAAAAGAACGAATCGTGGTGGAGTATTTAATGCACCATGAAGAATCATCCCAAGCAACGATTCGACATATGTGCAAGATCCCACGAACATCGCTTACGCGATTGTTTCAAAACCTTGAACGCAAGAAGATTGTGGAAGTAGAAAAAATAGGAAAATTAGTCAAAGTCAGGCTGACACATTTCTTTCTAGGCAAAAATTAGCTTATTTTTTGATTTGGGTAGATTTTAGCTGATTAATTTAGCTTGTGGATTCCAAAATGGCGGTTTCGTCGTTGTCATGTCCACCCACCATTTAAGTATTTGTTTTGGCATTAGGACAGTACATGATTTCAAATAACAAACGAGGTATTACTATGGTGATCAAAGAATTAGCAAAGATAATGATAGTTGCAAGTTTATTTTTACTGGCGATTGGTGCAGCGTATGCTGATGTAGAGCGTGTGAACAGAGAGTATTTCGAAATGAATAATGCAGTGGTTATTGATTTTGAAGATGCAGAGTTGTTTCCAGGTTTTCAATATCAGGACACGCAGGGAGTGATTTTTACTGGGATCAATTCACAAGCAGTGCGAGTGAATGATTATAATAGGGGAGGAGATCGCACTGCTTCGGGACAATATTCACTCATGAATGATGCGATATTTCCTGCAACCAGTGCAAATAATCCTTTTGGGCTCCATCTGAAACAAGGAGTAGATGCGATTGGTTTTTATTTAGGAAATGGAGTTGGCTATGGAGAAAATGTAGTAGCAACGATTACGGTTTTAGGAGAACAGGGTAATTTAGAGCAACCACCGGTACTGGGGACGTTGCGTCAAGAGAATATTGGTAATCCAGTGATGACGTTTGTTGGTATAACCGCCGACGAGCCCATTGCACAAGTACTCATTGATTATGGGAATACTGCGCTCAGCGAAGATATTGATGATGTGATGTTTTTGCCAATTAAAGGTTCCGCTGTAGTTTACCCTAGCAATCAAGGAGATAAGAGACTGGTAAAGGAATCACCCAAGATAGGATCCTGTACTGACACGGATGGGTCTGGGTCTGACTCATTTATGATTCCTGGAAAAGTTAGTGGGATAACGGGAAGTGGTTCAAATGTGCAAACTTTCACTGATTCGTGCGCTGATGAAAAAACATTGCGCGAATATTCGTGTATTAGTAATGTTGCGGCTGATCCAAGTTTCTATGATTGTGTAAGTTTTGGCCGGGTTTGCAGGGATGGTGCGTGTGTCAAGAAACAGGATTCGACTCCAACTGAAAAAGTATCCTGTACGGATTCAGACAAGGGTCGTGATTACAAACAAGCTGGTACAGTGACTCTCTATGATTACGGTGGTGTCAAGAAATCCGATAGTTGTTGGGATAACAAAGTCATGCTTCAAGAATATGTATGTGATAATGGAAACTATCTAGGCGATCATTCATTTGATTGTTCATCGCTCGGTGAAGGGTATGGCTGCGAGCGAGGTGCCTGTGTGCAAACCACCTCATATAAATTCGTTGCAGATGCTAAAGGTAATTGTGACGCCGCGGGCGGAGATGGGTATTACTCATTAGAAAAAGGATGTACATTAAAGCATGATAGCGGACTTAAATTAAAAGTAGAAGGGTATGATCTAAACAATCTGAAATTAAGTCGAGTTCCAACAGAAGAAGTGATTGTTTTTCAAGCACAACGAGAAGTACGAAATATAGTTTTTGAAGACCAGACATACGAGGTAGAATACAATTTCTATGATCCAGCCCAACAGGATGGGAGAGTTACTATTAGAATTATGAATGTAGTGGAGACACCCGAACTGATTGCAGAAGTTGAAGAATTTGCACCAGAAAATCCCGTTCGTGACGTAACCCTTGCCAATAGTTACAAGTATTTTACCCGGGACGGAAAGTTTGATGGTTCCTTTTTGATTGGAAGCATGGCTCCGGCAAGCGATAACCTAGCGATGACAGATATAGCTCAGGCATTTGATACAAATGGATTTGAGGTTGTTGATGCCGCTTGGTTTGATTATCAGGCAACGAGTTTGCGTGCAAATTTAATGGTCATTGGCCGCACGTGTGAAAATACAGTGGCGCTTGCCTTAGAAGATAATGTTGATTTATGTGAAAATCCAGAGAGTGCAGGAATCAAGCAAGGGATGGGTATGATTGCCCTATATGAAAAACAAGGCGGAGTCCAAGTCTTAATTACGGGTTATAGCGCAGAGGATACGCGCCGCGCAGCAAAAGTGTATGCCCAGTATGTTGATGATATGCTCAAGAAAAGTTCTTCTATATTTGAGATTCGAGGAACAAGAGTATTTGTTGTAGGCACAAATGATAACCCAGTTGTTGTGTTACCCATTGAAAATTCTCCAATTGAAAAGGCACGAGGCAAGCCTTCAGGAAATCCTCGGGATTGGAGTTCAGCTAAAGCAGATGAACCTAGTCCTATCAAGTACGAGGGGTCATTTGGAAAAGATTCCTGTAACTCTGGCTGTTCTATAGGTGGGAGATGTGTTCCAATCGGTACGCGTCTTGCCAAAGAAAAGAATCTGTTCTGTTCAGTTGAAGGGACACTTGAGGTGCAGCAGGAATTAGAAACTGCGTGTCAAAACAACTATGAGTGTGGCAGTAACCAGTGCGCTAATGCACGTTGTGCCGATTTAGAGCGACAATTGGCAGAAGCCCAGACGATTCTAGATAAAATAAAATCATGGCTTGGCTGGAAGTAAATTTATTTTTTTTTAATATTTTCAAATAATTAAATCGAAAGATTGTTATATCCTCCATTATTAATAGTTGTATAGTGACAACAATACAAATAAGCGAGAAAAATCTAGAATTATTAAAAAAAGTAAAAGAAGAGACCAAATCGTCATCCTATGATAAAGCTATTCGAGGAATTATTTTACTATGGATTAAAGAATCCCTGGCTAAAGAGTCATTGGCAGGTCATCTCTCTAAGTACAAAATTAAAGATCCATACAAAGGAGTAAGGGATAAGAGCCACCGATTCTAAGGTGACAGATCTCTTTATCTTACGAGAGTATTAGTTCGTTTACATCTTCATGAATAAATCGCGTATTGATGCTTGTGCAATGGTGAGTATAACGTGAGGTATATATTTTGTAAAAAAGAACTAACTTCGACATCTAACAACATCTATCTGAAAGACCCCCTATAATTATTTAAAACGAATAAACATAATCATACCATGCACATTGAGCGAGTTAAGTATAAAGATATTGAAAAAATCCCTCATCTTGCAATCAATAAAGAGTTCAAATTAGATTTTACAGGAACAGCACCGGCACCATTTATAGGGAGAGTAGGATATCCAAAAGTGAATATTGGAATTTTGAGTCCGCAGTTTCTAGGTGACACGTCCTATTATGATTCACCAAAGCTTTGGAGCAAGGGGAATTTTTCTGTTGGATCAGTAGCTACATTGCGCTATGGTCTTGTGAATTCACGGGCGCAAGCAAATGTAAAGGATTTGCAAGGAAAAATTTTCGAAACTGTACAGGAAGTGGGAATAGCAAGAAGACCGGCGGAGCTGGAGATTAAACTGGAGAGAAAACCAGAACTGAGTTTGAAACCGGAACATGATATTGCTCCATTTGGTCCACAAGCGCAGGTGGTGAAAGCACAAATTACAGCGAATGTGAAAATCGATCAACAGATGGAGAAAGTAGTCCGTGATACTGATTTGAAAGCAAATGAAGGAATCATGGCACTCTATAAGAAGGGCTTTGAAGAAGCGACACTCAATAAAGCACTCTCGGTTGGTGCGCTTGGACTTGGAAAAAATCGCAAGCTGGTTCCGACCCGTTGGTCAATTACAGCCGTTGATGATACCATTGGAAAAAATATTATTGATGAAATCGAACAGTATCAACAAGGAGATCTACAGATATTTTTTGGAGGCGCGTGGGGTAACTACTATCTTGTGCTTATGTTTGCTGATGCATTTCGCTATGAACTATTTGAGATGTATTTGAAGTTAGATGTGAATCCGTGGTCAAAGCAGGGTTATAAATATTCAACGGACTATGAGAGTTATGGTGGTAGAACGGCGTATGCAGAGGAAACAGCGGGAGGGTATTATGCAGCACGTTTGCCGGTTTTGGAGAAGATGAAGGAGATGAAGCGGCAATGTTCAGCTTTGGTACTACGTTTTATTACGGATGAATACAATGTGCCACTGGGGGTATGGGTGTGTCGAGAAGCGGCACGCAAGAGTTTATATTCGCCAGGAATCATATTTGCATCTCGTGAGGAGATGTTTGTGTATGCACGTGCATTAGTGCAGGACAAGTTTAAATTCAATCTTGATATTGTATTAGAAAAAAGTAAATTATTGCATGAAGGAAAACAAAAGAGGCTGGGGGAGTTTTAGATTCGTACACACATTTCTTTGCTGTTTCCAGCTGCAAGACTAAAATACGGATACATAAGTTTAAATATGTGGGAAATAATTCCTACCTCATGAAGGATACAGCAATACTGGAACCGTTTTTTGTAAAACCAATGGCTCGCTTTGGAGTAAGGGAGTTAGGAAGGCTTACCAGAGTAGATACAAAAACGGTGATGAAATATCTTCGTGCTTCTACAAGGAGCAATATAATTGTGAGAAGGCAGGAGAAGGGAAAATATCCCTATTATGAAGCAAACAGATCTTCGCTTGCTTTTCGACATGCTAAAAGCGAGATACTGGTGAGTAAAATGATTGAAAGTGGACTTATTGAATATTTACAATCCACTCTGAACCCAAAGGTAATTGTACTATTTGGAAGCGTCCAGAAAGGGACATATCATTCAGAAAGTGACATTGATTTATTCATTCAAGCGGACTACTCCCAAGTTGATCTTAGAAAATATAATCTTAAACTTGGACACCAAATACATTTGCTATTTGATAAAGATTTGAAGAGCCTCAATCATGGTCTTCTTGAAAATATTTATAATGGTCTTGTTCTCGCCGGCATTCTTGAGGTTCCATGATGAAGCGAATGGATTTTAATGATTGTATTAACCAGAACAAACTTTTTGAAACTGGTATTTCTGATAAGAGTATGGCTCTAGAACTTCTCAAAATGGCCGAACATAGAGAATCTTTCTGGTTGAAAGTGAATGATTATGCAGACGAGTTTCCATCACTCTTTTTAGAAGGTCATTATGAGATTATTAAAGAGCTGTGTACGGCAATTCTTGCCTTTGAGGGGTGGAAAGCAATTAATCATGAATGCCTCTTTTCATACTTAAAAAATTCAGAGGAGCACAATGATATCAATTAGAATTATCTTCTTGAGCTTAAAGACCTACGTAATTCCATTGATTATAGAGGCACCATGGTTAGTCCTACGTTGTGGAATGATAACACCGTGAAAATTAGACGATTAATTCATGAATTAAAAGAACAATTAAGAACAAGGCTTACGAAGAAATATACCGAAAGCAAGTAATTTCCAAATATGATCACTTGCCCTCGTATATACAAAAGCACTAACTATAAATTCGAGTATTTAGTGCCCTTGGTATAGATTGTTTTACAAAAAAAAATAATTGTCTCATTGATTTTAATGGATGTTTTTAATTCTAGCCCCAATTTTGTTTCTGTTAGGAATACTTGTTGTTAAAAATTCTGTCCTTTCTTTAATTCAGTGTCAAAATTTCAAATAGACTTTTTCCACACGAAATGAATTTTTTAATATGCAAGCGATACGCAGAAATCATTTGTGATACGCAAAAGTTTTGAGCAATTTCTCGTTTTTTGATGTTGCAAAATTCACTTCTCTTTTGGAATGAACAATCTTTAAAAGGAGATTTAGTTTTATCAATTTTGTTTTTGATGAGAAACAGGGGGTGTAGATTAATGGTTGACATTGATCGAGAGTTCGAGGATTTCGTTCGCAAAAACTATCAACTTTTGACGGAGAATCAAAAGCGGTTATGCGAACAAATGGGGATTATAGTATAGTTATTCCCGTAATTTTTATTTTGGGTATTTTTTACCCCAGATATTTTCTAATTGTTCTTGACGTGCCAAGGATAATGGTTTTAGTTGATATGGAGCTTTTGGCGACCATCGATTCCAGGGTTTGCCCACAATCATAATGGAAAGAACGGTTTCAATGGGAGCAATGGCATGCCAATTATCAGGATGAGTCATTTCATACGATGAACCCGTCGTCATGAGAATGGTTTGTGTGACGGGAGGAGGAGTTGATCCTGCACCAAAGCCGATCTGGTGAAGATACGACCCTTGTACGATTTTCATTGCGCTTGGGCTAGGATGGGGGTGATACAGCGATTCGTCGATTGAACAAGGGTGGATATAGTGCAAATAGAGACGATATTTACCGTAGGGAATCCACAAACGTTCCACGAGGGGTTTTTCATAATCTATAAGGAGACTGTTCCACCCAGAGCGATCTTGCAGTAGAAGGGGTATCTGTTGTTCGATGTGAAGCAGTGTTTCGATCATAGGTTCCACCTAATCAGGGGTGTAGCGGAGTTCGTATTGCAATGAACATCGCAAGCAGCGGTAGTCTACCCCGTCGGAATTATGCGATCCAAAGCGTTCGATTTTAGTTGAATTACAGCCCGGACAATATTGATGGGGGTCCTGTTCGAAACTATCTTCGAGAGTATATGTTCTGCTGCGAGGTGTTGGCGCTGGTCTGTACGAAATATATTCTGCGAGTGTTTTTGCCATACATAAAATATAGTTGCGCAATGTTTAAATAGAATGTTTAACTGTTTAAACATGTTTAACTATGGCTGAGAAACGAACGTTGCAGGCTCTAGGCGGATCACTGTATCTTTCACTTCCCGCTCCATGGATTAATCGATTCCACCTAGAGAAAGGCAGTGAAGTATTTCTTGACATTGATGAAGCTGGAGAGTTGCGCGTACATCCAGTGAGGAATCGTGAGAGCATTAGCAAGAATAGCCTGATTTTGTATGATCTATTTGTGTTTCGTAATCTAATTCGAGAGTACCTAATTGGAAGCGATAGTATTATGGTTACAAAAAACTTGCCATTTACTCAACAAGAGCGAGAGCAGATCACGTTGTATGTTGATCGGCTTCTTAATTTAGAGATTATTGATGAAGGAACGCAGTATATCACAATTCAAAATCTTAAAGCAGAAATGCCTCTGGATAAAATGATTGCGCGGATGTATTTTTTGACACGCAGTATGATGGAAGATCTAAAGACGAATGCGGTGAAAGTGGTAAACAGAGATATCGTACGTAGCGTAGTTGAACGAGATGTTCTGGTGGGAAAATTTTATCTTGCATGCATTATGCAGCAACGAGCTTTACTAACACAATCATGGAATAGCTCCTATACATTTGTTGAGATTTTGGATTTACGTTTGTTAATCGAGAGAATTGAGATTATTGGCGATGAAGTAAAGGCACTCGCGCAGGTTATGCTAGAAGGTGGGAAGGTTGCCAAGAGAGATCTTGAATTTGTGTATGCTCTGTATGAAACCGCGTATACTGCCTATCAGAAGAAGGACGTGCAATCGGCACAGCAATTTTGGATTTCTGAAAAGGATGACCGCGGGAAACTATCTGGTGATAT
>CAYIEX010000010.1:0-21085 GCA_964362485.1 uncultured Methanosarcinales archaeon
TGGTGATATAGCGGGAATCGTGATTTGATCCATTCGACCTGCCAAGTTTGATCCTATTTTATAGACAGTAAATTTAGAGAAATCGACCAGTGGGGAGTGGGTACAACTTATCTATTTGTGGTAATCATAATTTTGAGCCATAACAGGCTATAAGTCAAATATTTTGGAGAGTTTACTTATAGGGAGTTATGTTTAATTTGTCGTCGTAGAACTCCTCAAACTCTGCGCTCCAGTAGGTGCTCGTCCCAGCATAAAGCTGTGGAAACATAACATCGTTATGTGCAATATTACTCAGGCCCCAGAAATTAGAATAATCCGAAGATTTTCTTCTTGAAAATTAGACGTGTTAAATGAACGTTCTCTGGATGTTCAAAGTCAGGATATTTAATATTGAATTTTTGCATGAAATCAACGAATGACCATTCATTCTTGATTGGAAATTCGTCAGTAGAAAATGCTTTTTTATCGTCTTCAACATCTTCCCAAAATTGCAGATATGGCTTTATTTTGGACTCTGGAACTTTAAAGGTTTCGGAAAGAAGTTTTGGCTGTCCTTTCAGAGCTTTTTTTTCTTCATCACTTACTTCTTGGTAATCATCTGGCATTGGGTTGAATTGATCTTTTTTTTTACCCGAATCATAAAGTTCAAACATCCAGTAACTGCCATCATGTAAATGGAAGAAAAAAACCATGCCTTTTAGGTTGTTACTTACTAATTCTGCAATTTTTTCAGTTTCGGATTCAGGAAGAAATACAAGAGTCCATTCCTTTTGTTTTTTTTCGATTTCATAAAGAAATGGTTGTCCAGTTATTTCATTGGCAGATTCTTTTCCAACGAATTTTAGGTCGTTTTTCGACGCTTTGATGGCATTTTCAACTTCTTCTTCGGATTTATTCTTGATTGCAAGAATGGATAAAAATAGGCCCATTTTATCCGATGAGTCAGCTCGCTATAAAAATATTTCGCTGGCTGAAATTTCTGGGGCCTTCGGTCATACTTCTGCGCTCGCGCGACGGAGCGCGCGTGCTCGACCCTCGCAGGAGGTCGGTTCTCGTCGCAAGATTACCTATGCAGACGAGAACCTCCGCTCGCGAGGGGCACATAACAGTCGTTATGTACAATTGAGGTCTTGCTCCCTGCAGTATTTACATCAATGATACTTTTTTAAGTTGTTCTTTTTTCGATGCAAACTTATCAACACACGCAAGATACGCTTTAAGAATTCTTGGCTGCAGTATTCTTGCAATCTCCTTGGCAGACAATGCACCCCATTTATGTGATTCAACCACTAACTCACATTCTGCTACTTTCTCAGCGACAGAAAAGTTTTCCATTCCTGATTTACCAAAACTTCCTAATGATCCATCAACCCGTAATATTATTACGATCTCTAATAATGTATTATCGTTGACATCTTTTATTTGTTCAGCCATTTGTTTCCGAATATCTACTAAGACTGGAATAATTTCGCGACACTCAGGTCCTCGGAACTGTCCGGGTAATGTAAACTTCATTTATTACAGGATTGTTCACGATCTTAAAAAAGTATCGTAAGATTAATCGCGATAGAGAGAGCAAGACCTCAACTCATCCTCCCTACGGTCGTCGGCCCTTCGGGGTACATAATACCATAATTCCCATCACAATTTACCAATTGTCCACAAATAATCAACTGTCGCCTTAATTGTGGACAACACTTCACGCTCCTACCTTAACTAACAGAACAAAACATAACAACCATTAAAGAACCATCCGTGCACACAAGAGCAATCTTCTCTAAAGAACCTTTTCCACCATCAATATCTTCATCAACTTCAGAAGCACACCGACCAATAATTACGTTGTAATATGCTCACACTCGATTCATCACTGAATCTCTTCCCAGTACATCTCGTACTAAAAATGCATCATTGAGGTTGATGACGCCACGTTCAAATTTCTCTTGATCATCAAAACCAACGCGTGGACAAGCTGTATTGACCCACACATCAATAAATGGGAAGTTTTCAAGTTGGCTAAATGAGATGTTGTCATCAACAAAAAAAAAGAATTTTTTGTCGGGGAATTTTTTCTCGATTGTAAGTGCAGCTTTGAGATGTTCCTGACCCGGTTTTACGGTGATGAGAATACCGATGTTGCTTGCAGAGAGAAATTTCATCAGAGAAGCGCGATATCTGCGCAAGATAGTTTTAAGGTAAGTGTAATCAAGGAGTTGCGTTGTTTTTGCGATAGGATCATTGCAGACGATTTCTTTGAGTTCAGCTTTGGTTTGGTCTTTTTGGGCGTAAACAAGAGCAAGAGGATGGAATTTACCGTCACCAACATAGAGATACGCATCAATTTTTTCCTGATCGATACCGGAAAGATTGAGGGAAGTATAATCACTATCGCAGCCAAGAAGCTGACCTTTGACATGAGTACGGTCGGCGTGACTTGTGATAATGTTTATATCAAGTTTAGCAAGTTGTTCTTTCACGCGTTCTAGATTGTTGCAAAATTGTACTGAAGCGTAAAGAGCAACGTTTTTGTACCCTTTTTGTTGGAGATGCGCAATAGTCTCTGTTGTAAGTTCGACTTTACCTGTGTACGGGGCATCAAGGAAGAGAGTGTGCATTTACCATCCCTCATTCTTCTTATGAAACTGATTATGTCCCCAACTAATTAAAAGATCAACCCCCATTTTAGGAAGGCCTACTGGAATGTCACAGGCTCCAAAGTTGCTGCCAAGCCAGATTAGAACACGAGCACCGGTCTTTTCAGTGATGGTTGCTTCAATTTCGCGAGCCATGGGCTTCATCCCATCGGGGAGTTGAATACAAACAACTTTGGCATTAGTTTCCTTAATGCGTTCAATTGCTTTATCAATCTCGGGATGATACAGAGCCATAAGATAATAATTTGATGTTTTCTTTATATAGATTTTGCAGGATAAAGCTGAGTTTGGAAAGTGAATCGTTACCTTTAACTAGGTAAAGGATTTACGAGCAATTATGGATTCAGCGAAGTTCCTCGATGCATTTCGTGCATTTAGATCGAAACACTTTGGATGGATAGGACGGTTCTTTTTGCGATTTAAATTTCATGCAAACTTAATGACCTGTGTGTCGCTCGTATCAGGGATTTTATCCGCGTACTTTCTCTTTGAAAATCATATCTTATTTGTAGTATTTGGACTGGGCCATCTTCTTGCTGATGGTATTGATGGAATCATAGCTCGTGAGAGTACAGAGACGAAATTTGGAAAGTATTTTGATGCAATTACCGATTCGACAGTGAATTTACTGCTATTGCTAAAAGTGGGATGGTTCCTAGGAGATTATATAGTGTTTATTATTGCCGGACTTTTCGTATTAGTACAGGGCGTACATTATATTTCAGGGATGAATGCACCAGCACTTTATTCCAGAACCGGAACCGTATTATTACTCTTATTCTATCCGTTGTGGATGTGGATACCCACGTTGGTATATTTTTTCTGCGGCATTATTGTACTATATTCTTTTGCCAG
Organism: uncultured Methanosarcinales archaeon; assembly: GCA_964362485.1. GTDB lineage: Archaea > Nanobdellota > Nanobdellia > Woesearchaeales > GW2011-AR9 > CAMAVK01. The sequence continues at coordinate 3,510 of CAYIEX010000010.1, forward strand.
GCAAGTGCAATATTTTGGCGCGATGGTATTTCAAAAGAATTAGCCAATGGATTTTGGATATAATGAGAATTTGCGCATGGATCTAAAATCAGATGGACGATGGGGGAGAATGAGACTCTATAAACAGTAGAAATGTTTATATAGAATCCAAATCATCTCACAAACATGAAACAAATCCGTGTTGCAATACTGCACATGAAGACTTCTTTAACTACTGCACGGACTACTCTTTAGATAGGGCAGCGATGCAAGGCATCCGTCCCGCCCTCTCGAAGAGGACTGGTCATTTGAAGCATTAATTTGACACGAGCAATTGAGGGTGAGTACAAGCTCACGGAGACGATTACAATGAGAATACTGGCAATTCATGCAGATTATATTGAATTTGAAGCAACGAAAAAAGCATTTAAAGCAGCAGAGGAAGGAATTAAAGAAGGAAAACAGCGAGTGAATGATTGTTTAGTTATCCTCAGTGCTGTTGAAAAAAGGGATGAGGAGAATTTAGGGGCAGTGCTGGAACGCTACGTCAAGGAAGTAAAAGACATTGCCGGGCAAGTGAAAGCCAAACGAGTAGTGGTCTATCCCTATGCCCATTTGAGTTCAACTTTAGCATCCCCTGATTTAGCGGAGAAGTTTTTGAAAGACGCAGAAGGTTTACTAAAACCTGATTTTGAGGTTGCTCGCGCTCCATTTGGTTGGTATAAAGCATTCACGCTGGCATCAAAAGGTCATCCGCTGTCAGAATTGAGTAGAGAGTTTTCCGCGGGTGAAAAACAAGAAGAAGTGAAAGCAATAGAACGAGAAAAACCTTTCAACCGCGAACACGTCTTGCAACAAATGTCGCGTGTAAAAATGTCGGCTGAGAGAGCCCCAGGCGACCTAAAGAGTAACGTAGAGTTAGGTAAAGAACTTGATCTTTATATTGTTAGTGAAGTTGTTGGGGGCGGACTTCCATTACTCACACCCCGAGGAACCACAATAAAACGAGAATTGGAACGATTTATTGTAGATCAGGAATTGAAGGAAGGATATATCCATACAGATACCCCCATTATGGCGAAAAGTGATTTGTATAAAATATCCGGACATTGGGACCATTATAAAGATAACATGTTCATCCTCAAAGTTGGACAGGAGACCTTTGCTTTACGCCCCATGACATGTCCATTTCATTTTGCTATTTACAAAAGCAAGTCACATAGTTATCGGGAACTGCCTTTAAAGTATGCAGAGATAGCAAGCTTATTTCGAAACGAGAAATCCGGGGAATTAATGGGTCTTACACGAATTCGACAATTTACGTTAGCCGATGCACACATCCTGTGTAGGCCGGATCAACTGGAAGCGGAATTTTCAAAAGTTGTGAATTTGATTCAGTATGTTATGAAAACGCTAGGCATGGATGATTTGTGGTTTCGCTTTTCAAAGTGGGATCCTGCTAATAAAGAAAAGTATATTGATGATCCACAAGCATGGAACGAGACGCAGCAATCGATGAAGAAGATTTTGGACAAATTAAAATTAAAATATGTCGAGGCCGCAAATGAAGCAGCGTTTTACGGTCCAAAGTTAGATATTCAGTGTAAAAACGTCTTTGGCAAAGAGGATACATTACTTACTGTGCAAATCGATTTTGCCGCAGCAGATCGCTTTGATCTAACCTATGTCGATGAAGCAGGTACGCAACAGCGACCAATGCTAATCCATCGCTCTTCGGTTGGTTGTTTTGAAAGAACGATAGCTCATATACTTGAAAAAACACAGGGGAAACTTCCGCTCTGGCTTTCACCCGTGCAAGTGAAAATCGTAACTGTCAATGACTCGCATGCCAACTACGCCAATCAGATTGCGACGTTGATGAAGGGCGCCGGACTCCGGGTTGATGTTGATGATCGCGTGGAGAGTATTGGCAAAAAAGTCCGTGATGCGCAAGTTGAGAAAGTCAATTATATTGTAACTGTTGGGGATAAAGAGCTTGCTGGAAAAAAATTAGCTGTACGATCACGCTCAGGCGATGTTCGCTTTGATGTGGGAGTCGATGGATTTATCGCAGAGCTCGTGAAGGAAAGGGACGAGCGGAAAAATTAGATTTTTATATTTTATTTTTTTTAATTTTTAGTCAGAGCATTGGCAAATGAATTTTAATAAATGTAAACACAATCTTTTTAAGTCACCGCGGTAAAAATACGCTTGGTGAATCACTATGTTTGAAACTATCAGTCGATCATTTAGATTAATGAAGGAGAGTTGGAATATCTTACAAAAAGATAAGGAGCTCCTCATGTTCCCTGTTTTTTCAGGAATTTTAACCATTATTCTTTTTGCGTCATTTATGATTCCAATTGTGTTTGCAGAGATGTATTCAGAAGCAAATGCGATACTTGGAACACCATTGTTGTACTTGCTGATCTTTGTATTTTATTTTCTGGCATCAATAATTGTGGTATACTTTAATGTTGCACTGATTGCGTGTGCGAAGATGCGCCTTGAAGGAAAGAATCCCACACTCAAAGATGGATTCAAAGCAGCCTCTGGGCACTGGGGTAAAATTATTGGCTGGTCAGCACTCAATGCGACAGTTGGTCTTGTGATTCGCGTGATTGTGGATCAAATTGAAGAAAAATCACCGCTTTTAGCTGGAATTGTTTCAGGAATCCTTGGTGCGGCATGGAGTATTCTCACGTTTTTTGTGATTCCTGTAATGGTCTTTGAAGGCAAGGGCGTGATTGCATCGATTAAAGAATCCGGTGCGATGATTAAGCATACCTGGGGCGAGCGATTGACAGCCGGGTTTTCGATGGGGATTGGGTTTATGCTGTTGTATTTACTGGCTGCAATTCCACTCGTTTTGGGAGTCTTTGTCTTCACATCCACTGCGGCGTTGTTTATAGGTATTGGTATAACGGCACTTTTGTGGATTGTAATTGCAACAGTTTCGTCTGCACTTCAAGGTATCTTTATTGCAGCACTTTATCATTATGTTCGAACGGGAAAAGTAGAAGGTTTTTCTGGCGATGAAGTAAAGCATGCGTTTGTTGGTAAGAAGAGGGGATAAGGGTTTTTATTCTTCTTTTTTAGGACTATATTGACCAAGCAATTCCAACAGAACCATTCCGAGTTTTGCAGCCTGATCAAAACCCCATTGGGCGTGTTCTCTCGTATAATCGCCATGTTCAGTTTCGTGATGAGCTAGCTCATGAGTATACCATCGTGCTGCTTCGTGTGGATCTTGTAGGATGGATCTTTTCAAACCAATATAATTTACTGGCTCTTGTCCTTCTTTTATTTCTTTAATCCGTACTCCTACAGCCGATTCTAGCTCTCTTCCAGTGGAGGTGTAAAGGCCATCGTAGACCCGCACGTCAATAGGCTTCTGACCAACAAGTAGAACGGTCAGTCGCTGTAATAATGAAAGGGTAGAACGCTCATTTACCTCGAGGAGATCTCTTTCAACCCAGCGGTAGTCCCTCGTTACCGATTTTGCAATGTCATGGGCAGTTTCTACTCCATTATTTTCTAAAAATCTCCCGACTCTATGGTCAATATCAACTGGTTTGTATCTTAATATTGTGGCATCTGAGTTATCTGCAGCAACCCCAGAGATAACCGCATTCTCACCGTATAGTTCTTTGAATGTCTCTACCCACAGAGAGTGTTTGAATAGTTTGATTTGCTGAACATAATGACTTTCAACTTCATGATCTCTAAGCGAAAGCTGCCTGCTGAGTTGATCTCGAATCTGATCAGCGACCGGCCTTCCAAAAGTAGTGTCGAAAGCTTTTAGCTCCAGAATTTTACTACTATTATCATCATCTGCTGCTTTTAGTACCTTGCGAATGACATCTTTATTGGCGCAATTTATTAAAAGTCTTTTTATGATAGGGCCATAATCCGTTTCGATCAAATGTGATCGATCGGGATTAACTCTATCAATACCAATGTCGTAACTGAATAGAGCATCTACGTCGATCATCTTAACCCCTTTAACATAGATTGCCTGATGATATATTGAAACTTCCTTACCTAGATCCATAATACGAGATTGATATTCATCCTTTGCTTTCTTAAACATTATTGAATCGCAAAAAGGATCGATACTATCACGCACGTTATGAAGTTCTCTATACGTGGTGTTAAAAGCCAATACCGTAGTAGCAATCTTAAGGACTTCTTCAACCATCTCTCTTCGCGGCTCATGAAAAATGGTTCTTGAACCCTTCACTGTATCTCCGTTCTCAGTAATCCTAAAACAAAGTCGTTGGAACCAGTCACCTTCATCTTTTTCTAATTTAGCAAAAGGGACAGCATGCCAGTTTCGGGAGCGATATTCTACGTGGATTTTCTCTCGCAAACACGCTGCGGAGATAAGTTTAATTCCTTCTCCAAACTGACCAACACTGAGCGCATCGGCTCCTTTGGTTGATCGTAGTACTGTTAAACGTAGTGCGGGATAGCCCTCCCCGTCATCTTCAAAGACAATCTCTTCAACAGGTTCTTGGTTATCATAAGAACGAAAGTCAACATATTCTCCACGCTGTCTAAACCGGATTCTAACATTTTTTCCTCCACTGTCTGCCGGAAGGTGATTAGCAATTCCATCTAAAACGATTCGTTCAAGTCCCCAATACGCCCGGTAATCAAGAGTAAGCGAAGTCTCGACTTCAGTTACTTTCTTGCCACCAATAACACTTGACCTAAAATCGGAACCAGGTACGATTTCTATGGTATCGGGAGGATTTACAGGTATTGCTTCAGAGCGCGCTGTAGGAATTATAATTCGATCATCTGGATTTGTTTCAAATAAAGAAGCAGAATCAGTACACTCTAAGTCTTCATCAGCACCAAAAGCATCAGCACCAAAAGCTACTTCGCCATTCAGAGGAGCTAAGCCGCTACCATCTCTAGGCATAGTTGGATCTCCTAAATAAGACTCAAGTCCAACAAAACCTAGCTTAATTTTCTTATTCATTTCGTTACCACAATTAAATACTTATCAAAATTCACATCCGGGTGCCCTGGAAATTCTTTTCCCTTATGTGGATTTTCTCCGTACAGATGAAAAGCATATCCTGCCTGATCAAGTAAACTCATTAGAACATTATAGCCATCTTCCCAAAATGAGGTAAGGACCATCCTTGAATTAGGCCCCATTCTTTCTTTGACTTTCTTAAAGATTTGACCATAGATTTCAGAACCTCCGTCTTTGTGCGTTTCTGGTTCTGGATGCCGGAGCATTACAACATCAAAGGTTCCGTCAACGAAGTCGTCAAGGTTACGAGCGTCTCCTGTAATAAGCCTGACATCTTCATTATGTGACAAAAACCGTCGGGAGGTTTGTAAATATTGATCGTTACAATCAATTCCAACGTACTCTCCCAATAGTGTGTTTTGACGGTTCGAGACATATTTTAAAAAAGCATAATATTCGTCTAATGCCGCGGGTCCAACTCCAATGCTGAGAATTCGTGGTGCAGAACTTAACGGTTTAGGAACAGAATCAAGTGCATGGTCAATCGTTCTTTCAAAGTGATCGTCGAGCTCAGCTTGCAATGCTTGAAAGTGAGGACGTGGCTCTTGTTGAAAATTTGACCAAAGTACAGGATTAGCAAGATGATCATCTGGGAGAGGGATAATTGAGTGGGAATAAGCTTGCTTCGTAGGAGCTGGGCCAAGCTTTTTTGAGGCGTGGTCCGCTATGAATGCCGCGATTCTTGCTAACAAGGCGGGATCTACTGAAGGGGTGAGCTTAGTTGGGTCAATGTTAGATAATTGATAAAATACATCATCTGCCATGGCTATCTCTCCAACATCTTACGTGTCGCCTGCTCGATAAAATGACTTTTATTGCGGTACGTACCTTCTTGTACCTTCGACTCAATTTGAGAAACGACTTTTTTGTCAATGGAAATGGAGATTTTTACTTTCATACTCGGTATGATAAAGTAGGACATATTTAAATGTTTCGCTTAATTTATCACTATTAAGTGACACCCCTAAAAAGTAAAATCAAAACCCTGAAAACTGCGACAAAAATATCGCTTCATTTACGCAAGATCAACAAGTTTTCCGGCGGGGAAATAAACAAACTCTTCACCATTGTGACCCTTGCGAAGATAGCCTTGTTCAACTAATTGGTCAAGACCACCCTCTTGCATGAATTGAGCTGTTCGTCCTTCTCCTTCGTCTCGACAATAACGCAATATAGCGGCCTCATAAAAAGATGGTGTAAAACCACCATACTGGCCAACGTTACTGGCAAGGGTAAAAAAGGGGATGAGAGCAAGATTACGCACATCATCTTTGAATTCACCGTGCGATAGATTGGGAACCTGGTTAATCCGTCGTGGAGGTTTTGATTGTGCAAGAATCACACTCATTTGATCACCGTAGTATACTAGTCCACTTTCCTCATCTCGATATTGTTCCATGTTCAGCCTCATTAATTGTTCTTACTCTACAGTTAATCAACCTATTTATAAACATTTTCCGAAATTTTGTGCTAGAGGGATTACAATTTCAGAGGATCATCTAGATTTATTGCGCGCTGTACGGAGTCTTCCATTTGAAGTAGGCAAAGACCTAATAACTAATTTTTTAATTGGCAACGACGATCACGAAAAAATTATCAAACACGGTTGGCAGGAACAGGAATACTTTGGAATTTTGGCGCATCATGATCCAAGTAAAATCAGCGTGATGATTGCGGATTTACATCGCAGTGGGCATTTGACGCTGCGAGAGCTGGTAGGAAAAAAAGGAGCGAAAGTAATTAGCCTCACCTTGAAGGGTAAAAAAGACACAACACTCGAAGGCTTTACACCTTTTGAGCAGTCTTATATATTACCAAGCGATCCTGTGACGGAACAAGAACGGATGGTGATTACCTCACTTAACTTTTTTTTAGGAAAATATGATGAGGAGCAGGCAAAGGGCATTATTTGCGATAAAAAACAGATCCTCTGTGTTGCAGGTGCGGGTTCAGGAAAAACAACGGTCCTTACGAAGCGGATAGAGTTTTTAGCAAAGTACCGCTCAATTGATCCCGAGAAGATTCTTGCAATTACATTTACCAAAAAAGCACGAGAGGAAATGATCCATCGGCTCTCAACTATTCCAGAGTGCCAACGGGTGCACATCGAAACATTCAATTCATTTTGTGAACGCATTATTCAGCAGCATTTACCCCAGCACGCCCAAGGAACAATAATTACCTATAAAGATAAAATACGAATTGTTCTTGAAGCGGTGAGCAGGTGTGGAACAACACTTGCAAGTTCTCAAAATTTATACTTTACAGTGCCTCAACGTAAATCAAAAAGTCCAGAAGAGCTCATGCACTCATTTGTTGCGGACGTTTTTTCAGTTATTGAACATTATAAAAATGAGCGAAAGACGTTAGAACCTTTCTTTAGTACAATTAAAGATAATTTAGATCGGGAGCGCGCGAGACTTCTTTATACAATTTGCGCCAAAGTACTGCAACTCATGCAGGAGCACAATCTACGTGACTATGGTGACCAGCTGTTGGAAGTGATTACGTTTTTTGAAAAGAATGAATCGTACGTTCCTCAGTATGACCATATTTTAGTTGATGAGTATCAGGATGTGAATGCGACCCAAATCCAGTTACTTGATCTTCTTCAACCAAGCAATATTTTTGTGGTGGGAGATCCACGACAATCTATTTTTGCGTGGCGGGGCAGTAAAAATCAATTTCTAATGCAATTTAAAGAACGCTATTCTAACGCCGCCATCATCAATTTAACCAAAAATTACAGATCACACCAAAAGATTGTCAACGTTGCTAACAACGTCATTAAACCGATGAAACTCGAAGAAATGAAAGCATATAGCACAGCAGAAGGAGAGGTCAAACTCATCAGTTTTCCAAGTGAAGAAGCAGAGGGTGATTTTGTATTACGAGAAGTGAAAAATTCAGGACTTCCATTGGATCAAATATTTGTTCTAGCACGCACCAATAAACAGTTACAAGCGGTCGCGTACTATTTACAGTTACAAAAAATTCCTCATATTATGAAGACAGATGAAACCAAAGCAACAACAGTGAAAGAAGGACATTTGACACTCGCTACGGTGCATGCGATTAAAGGGTTAGAAGCAGAGATAGTATTTGTCATTGGCTGCAATAGTTTGTATTTTCCCTGCAAAGTAAGTGAGCATCCCGTCATTGAAGCACTAGCCTTGCATACCTACAACAAGGAAGAAGAAGAACGCCGCCTTTTTTATGTAGCTATTACACGAGCAAAACAGAAGTTGTATCTTAGTTACACGGGCAAAAATCCCACTTACTTTTTAGATAATGATTGCTTAAAGCATGTTGCAACAGTGGAAAAACTAGCTCCCATCCCAACAATGGTGAAGTTTCAGGCAACACGATCATCGCCCCATGAGATATTTTCGCGGTTACGCAGCTGGCGAACTGAGACGAGCAGGGCTCTTGGCGTCCCACCGTATATGATTCTTAATGACAAGACGCTCCAGCAACTCGCCGAAAAGATGCCACTTAATACAGATGAGTTACAAGAAGTGTATGGGATGGGTCCACTTAAGATTGCGAAGTTTGGCGGGGATGTTTTGGATTTGGTTCATGGAAGATGAACGGTGGTGTCCAAAGCGATAAAATAGACCATTACTTTTATTAAGAAACAAAATTATTTAAGGGGCATGGGTCCACAATTCTTTCTCAAACCTCCACGTGAAGAAGTAGATTTTGTGTATCAAAACGGAGAAAAGATCAGACAAAAAGGGTTATTTGGTAATTTTGTGATAGTGGTTTTAGAATCTCCGAGTCAAGAACATGGAACCGTGTATCATTTAGAGATATTTGAAAAGAACATAAGAGCCTTTGGCTGGTTCGGTCACGATAAGAAGCGAATGGAGAAGGTTTTAGCGAAGGCAGAAGAAAAAGTAACAAAAGATGAACTGATGAAGTTTGTGGATAATATTAAATAAACTAGAAAGGGAAATTATTTAACAAAAATTAAAACCTACCCAACCAAATAAATCCCTTCAAGTGACCGTTCGATTACACCCTGACAATTTCTAATTTTATTTTGCAGGGGATAGTTATTGGTGGCTTTCTTAATCTGACCAAGACGATCCATGATTTGAGCAAAGAGGCGAATGAGATCTCCTTCGAGAAGATTGGTCAATTTGAGCAGCTCAAAAAATGTTCTACCTTGATAGAGTGGAGTGATAAGTGTATTCATGAGATCTATTTCTAAAAATTTCTTTTCGCGGCCAAGATACTCATGTTTACCAATCTTATTTTTGAGCTGCTGAAGAGTCTTACTTCCTGGAGATTTGTCAAATTTATTGTTCTCACGATGTTCATAGACTAAACAGGCAAGAACCATCAGGACTTGGTATTCGTCAAGATCATCGACAAAAGTGGTGGCAAAGATTTCACCCATGGCAATTTCATCAGCAAAAATTTTGGATGCAAATACGCCTTTTTCCGTAAGTTTTCCTTTCTCTACGTATCCATATTTGCGGAGTTGCTTGACAATATTATTATAACGAGCGAGGAGGACGTTGGTTGGAACTTTATCGTATTTTTCACCGAATTTTTGATAGGAGTAAAAACTCAATCGTAAGATATATTCAATCTCAGGTTCATTGTGCTGATTAATAAGATTAAGAACGGTATTGACAGATAATTTAAACTGCGATTTAATAGGTTCTACATCTTTATCAGTAATTGCTTTGATGTCATGATAGCTGAATGTTGGCCGATAGATCATACTCACAACGTGGCCAAGCGTATCAATTCCGCGCCTCCCAGCACGCCCTGCAATCTGAAAGTATTCCTTGGTATTCAGATTGCGAAATTGCCAGCCGTCAAATTTACGCAAAGAATCAAAACATACGGTCTTTGCAGGCATGTTGATTCCTACAGCGAACGTTTCCGTTGCGTAAAGAACATGGATCTTACCCTGGCCAAAGAGATCTTCGACTGTCTCTTTAATGATGGGGAGAAGACCGGCATGGTGAAAAGCAATCCCTTGACTAATAGTTGATTTGAGCAGCTGCGTGGAAGCGAGTTTGTTGATGTCACTTGGTGCGTCGCGAAGTTTAGTATTGAGATACGCAAGAAGCGAAGGGTCAGAGTTGAAGATTTTTTGCCGTGCCAGCTCATCAGCTTTGAGCTGTGTATCTCGCCGGGAAAAAGAAAAAAAGAGACAGGGTGTTTTCTCAACGCCAAGTTCTTGGATAAGGTCAATGTGGTTGGGAGCCGGTGTTTTTTCTCTGTGGCCCTTCTTTTTAACAATATTGTGATACCTTGGGACCTCTTTTGCTTCCTTAATTTTTTCAAGAGTGGTGATTCCAAGTTCATAATCAAAGAATTTGTGTTCTAATGGGACATTGCGATGAGTGGAGATAACCGTCTTGACGGGATGTTTTTTAATTGCTTGAATCCAGCGCGCAAATTCGTCGGCATTAGGGATTGTGGCAGAGAGGCATAGGAAGCGAACATTACGGTCACTATAAATGACTGATTCTTCCCAGACATAACCACGTTCGATATCATTTATATAATGAATTTCATCAAAGATAACATAAGCAACATTATCCAAATCGGAATCTTTACTTACGGCCATGTTGCGATAGATCTCAGTTGTCATGACAATAATCTTAGCCGAAGGGTTAATAACAATGTCACCCGTCATAAGGCCAACGTTATTCTCACCATATTCTTTTGAGAAGTCCTTGTATTTTTGATTTGAAAGTGCTTTAATGGGGGCTGTGTACATAATTCGTTTTGGATCATTGCGGTGTTTTTCTATAATGTAATCCGCAATAAGGGTTTTACCAGATCCAGTGGGAGCGGAAACTACCACGGAGCAATTCTTTTCAATAGCGTTAATTGCTTCTTCTTGGAATGGATCAAGAGTAAAATTTCTAAATTGCATAAGACCACATCTTTTTAGTTAGGATTTAGTTTGTAAGTATATATAGGTTATGATTGAATTGAGAAAAGAATATCTCGCTATTTAATGTTAAAGACTATTTTCTTAACCGCAGCATAGACCGTCTTAGGATTCTTACTTGCATCGATTTTAATAAGATTGCCTTTCTGTTGGTAAAATGCGATAACGGGCTCAGTTTCTCTGCGGTACACTTTGAATCGTTCTTTAATGATTTTCGGATCATCATCTGATCTTCTCACCAAAGGAGTTCCATCAATATCACACGCACCTTCTTTTTTGGGTGGAATTATAGTCAAATGATAGCTATGCACGCCTTTGGAGCAGACACGACGGTTAGCAAGTCGAGTGATTACATCCTCTTCGTTAACTTCTAGGGAGATTACCAGATCAATTGGAAGGTCATCAATTAACTTTGCTTGGTCTACGGAGCGAGGAAAACCGTCGAGGATATAGTTTTTTGATCCTTCGACTTCGAGTTTAACCATCTCTACCACAAATTGGGCTGGAACCAGTTTTCCTTCATTGATGATGGTCTTAATTTTCTTACCAATACTTGTACCTTTTTGGACTTCTTCACGCAGAAGTTCACCCGGTGAAATATGGAGAAGTGAGAAATCCTGAGAAAGTTGCTCAGAGACAGTACCTTTGCCGCTTCCAGGCGGCCCAAGAAGGATTATTTTCATCTATCGGATGTTAAAAAAAAGTATGGGTTAAAATAGTTTGTGGTCATTTCATAATCAAATATCTATATTACGCTCGAGAATACTGCCAAAGGGTTATAAAGAAGGTTAACATTGCTTCTCCATGCGTTATTCTCGAACAGGTAGTCTAGCTGCGCTCTGCTTGAGTATAGGTATTGCCTATGTTTCATGTTCCAATAAGCAGCTAGAACGACTCCCTTCTGAAACTACCTATTCTACACAACAAACTCCAGGAGCAAGTAGTATGAACAAGGTTAGGCTACGCCCAAATCCTCCTCTTCAACTATCTGAATCTGATCCCGAAGAGAAAGTAAGTGAAGAAAATGAAAAACACCAAGCAGTTTTTGGATCAGTAGATCAAAGAGTCATTAATTGCTATGAGCAGAGTTATACGGGAGCGCTATTTTTGGATCCGGTTATTGGCGAACGTGTGCTAGTTTTAGATTCACACGCAATTCCTGAAGCAATACTTCGTACTGAAAATGTTTATTACCGCGTTGTTGATCAAAATCCTTATTTCATTTTGCAGGACATTGAGGGTTTTTCATTAACCCGAGGTCATGGTGAAATTGACAAACAATTTTTACAGAGACTAGACCTTGGCGAGACCTACCAGACATGGCAGCTTATCTCTAAATATACAAATGATCCAGAATTGCAAAACGCAGTGGATGAATGTTTAACGCTAGCCGAACAAGAGGAAGATGCAAAGAGTGATACATCAGCATTAAGTAGAGCGGTTGGGATAGTAGGGAAAGTAGTTAAACCACTTAGGTCGAGGGGACCATTTTATTTACCTAATCCTTTTGCCGGAATTATTAAGATGTCACAAGACTATAAGAAGCAAAATATTTTGAAATCACGATATAAACCCGAACCAAAGCTCATCCGCAATCCAAATTCAAACATCTATGGTACCACCCGTCGTTTGCGAAAAGGCAATTCTGCAGCAGACCATCGGGAGGCTTCGAGTATACTTGCCAAACAGTACCATACAACTCAGCAATGGATAATACTACAAGTATGCTTAGATTTGGATCTTTTTGTATGTGGTCCACTTGGCAAAGATCGGGATAATGAACTTAACTGGCTTTCCGAGTTGGTAGAAGATGATCTAGAAGAAAAGATTAACACCTCATTAAATCGATGTGAAAATATCCGCCGCGCCCAAGGTTTTGGTCAGCAGAGTTATCCCTATCTGGCGTGGAATAGAGCACTAATGGGAGTGCAGGAAATAAGTTGTATACCTCTTAAAATTCGGGACAGTGAAATCAAGTAGTCCCCTCTAAGTGGTTAAAACCGAAAATTTTATATAGTAAGAGCTTTTCAAACAGATATGGAACAGAATATCAAAGTCAGTGTTGCATATACAATTGTCGAACAGTATAGATCTGTTCCTCCCACACGCCAGGAGCAGCAAGCGCTTCTTCGCTTGCGTGGATACGACAATAAACTAAATGAACGACCTTTTTCTCAATGTAGTGATCAACAAATTTATTCTGTAGCAAAGCGAGTACTCGGTGAAGCATACAATCGTGTTAAATCGTGCGAAGCTGAGCTCAGTGATTTTCTAGCTGAATATCGATCAGAAAGAAATTCAATTGAACGTGTTATTGAATAATTAAAAAAAAGTGAGTAGTAAAAAATAAAGCGGGCCCTGAGGGAAAGTCACCGTGCGTACCTAATCAATAGGTCGCCACAGATTTGAACCCCCGACCTCGTGGTTAAGAGCCACGCGCTACTAGCCAGGCTGAGCTAAGAGCCCACTTAGGAGTTCTTTTCTAGGGCTTGTTTATTAAGTTTTTGCTGGAAAGAAAATTGTTGAATAAAGAAAGTAAAAAAAGAAGTAACAAACTATTTACGTGCCGCCATACAACAGTCGATACACCTCATCTCCTTTGCCTTCACGAATTTCCTCAGCAGTGAGATCATGTAACTCATGCGGAAAAACAAGCCATTGGTTCGTTTCACGTAAAAAAAAATTTGGTTTTCGAGTGGTTCTATTATTCTCTGGTTTGTAATACACCGTTGCAATTCGGATATCATGAGCAGCATTTTTTCGGGCCCGAGCGTGATATTCCTCGATAACAGCTTTCATGGTTAGACCTGTGTCAAAAACGTCATCTACTAGGAGAATGGAATCTGGTGCATTGGCATGCTCAACGAGATACTCAAGACCATTGACTTGAACTTGATTTCCTATCTTTCCGATCGCATCATACGCACGTGTTCGCAAGGCTATGTGATCGGTCTTAACATCTTTTACCGCAAGATATTCTTGAACAGCAATACCTACCGGTGTCCCGCCCCGCCAAAATCCAACCAAAAAATTAGGTTTAAACCCAGAATCGTATACTTGCCGAGCTAATTTGTAAGAGTCTATGAGAAAATCGTTGGCAGAGATAAATTGTTTTTGAATCATAACTTGATAAACGAGCAGGAGTTTAAATTTATTTCGAGACAGCACAAATTTGTGATCACACCAAATTCCCCACAAACACATTGTGCTTATCTCGTACAATTTTAACTCTAATTTTCTTATCTTTTTTGAATTCGCAATTGGGAACCGAGATATTTCGATCTTTTGCAACGGCAAGTGCACCGCCGGCAAAGCGATCTACCGCTTTAATAGTCGCAGCGATAATGTCCCCCTCTTTGAATGGCTTAGGAAGAAGCTTTGTTTTGTTGATGTGGAAGTCCTCTTTACTTAATTTGAGTTTAATGTTATGTTTTTTCTCCAGTTTATCAATGAGGGCGTAAAAGTCTTCCCATGAGATTTCTTTACCGGGATTACGACCGGTCTTGTAGTAAAGAAAATTTTGGATTCCTAAAATTGGCTGTTTAGGAAGCGATTTAATGAAGAGTATAATTTTTTCCATTTCATCCTCATTGAATCCACGTGTAAGAACAGGTGCAACAATGACGCTAATACGTTCACTCGCGTACGCGATCACATCAAGGACATGCTTAATGTTGTAATTGTGAACACCAGCCATAGTTTTGGCTACTTGGGTGTCAATCGCATCAAGAGAGAGATTGAGTTGAAGTTTGGTGTTTTGTGCAAGTCGATCAATCATGGCCCGATTTAGAAGAGTCCCGTTAGTGTCAATGGAGATTGTGTGAACAAGGGACATGGTTTGAATATCGGCAATGAGATTTTCCATATCAGCATAGAGGAATGGTTCCCCTTGAACACCAATATGAATCTCTACAGGTTCGCCAACGAAGTCTACGAGTTTCTGCAGCTCTTCAACGAGGTATTCTTTTTCAATTACAAAATCATTTTTCTTACTGGAAAGACCTTCGGAGATAGAACAATAGACACAGTCAAGATTGCAGGAATTGGATGGCTTAATCTCAATTATTGATGATTCGCGATAAACAATGCCAAATGCGACATTTCCAATCAAAGGAATACCCGAGTTGCGATGAATATAGGTTGCCTTGTTTCCAGTAAGAGAGGTGGTCAGATGATCTAAGTATTTGTCAAGAAGAAATGAAAACTTGATTTCTGCTTTTTCAGTATCAATCTTTTCGAAATGTATGGTATGGGGATCAGTAACTTTGAATGGTGCAATTTTTTCAAGTTCGTCTCTTGGAATTTTGGTGGTAAAAAGCTTGAGAAAAGTTACTTGGATGGCATCGCCTACATCGAAAAATGATAGCGTTTCAAATTGTAGTTCTGCCATACATGAAAAAACGATGGATTTTTTATAAAAGTATTGGGGGAATCGCAACTAGTGGGTGGCTACTGATGTCTTAAATCAAGCGTTTTTCATGATTTGCTCTTTTTATGGAATTAGTTGTAAGAATCCGACCGCGATCCTTCATCGCAGAAATTAACTCATCGATGGCCCTGGATTGAGTAGGTTTTAGTGATTTTTGCGCTTGACGAAAATAATAACTAGCACGAGTTACAAGTAAACCCGGAGTTTCGCCGCAATTACGCTCATCTTCATCTCTATCGTTGAAACGACATAACTCATAATAATTGCCCCTCGCCAGGTTTAGTGCTATTCGTGCACTTGCGGGATAAAGTCGAAATCCGTATTCCAAAACCGGAGAAACGAATCTAAACGGAAGTTCACTAGGTTCAAACCAATAATCAGCAACGAGTGCGTATAAGTCTTCGGGGGCATCCATTATAGAACAATCCTGGGAGTCTCTTTGCGTCGTCTCCAGATAACATAGGGTTAGCCGAGTTAAGTCGGTAATTTCCTTGTGCAACGATTCTAGAGGGCTTACATCAGGAGTAATGTGGAGACGCAAATCGAGTTGCTCTCTTTCAAGATAATAACGACTAAATTGGTCACTATTAGAACGAAGATACGCAATAACTCGACTAAAAATCCCTAAGTCTGTCATTGATCGGCCACTAAATACTCTTTTATAAATATTACTACAATGATCTTCTTAATACTCAAATCGCACAATCTTTAAAAATGCATAATCATTCAAAATTAATTGTGACCGATTCTAGCAAGATTAGTGTACTTGATATCGAGAATCAGAACCTAACTCCTGGGATGAAGCAGTACCAAGAGGTGAAACGCGCCCACCCTGATTGCTTAGTAATGTTGCGGATGGGAGATTTCTTTGAAATGTTTTACGAGGATGCTATTACCGCATCAAGGGAACTTGAAATAACTCTTACAGCCCGAGGTCAAGGAGAAAAACGTGCACCTCTTGCAGGAATCCCCTATCACGCGCTGGAAGGGTATCTGGGAAAACTTGTCAAAAGGGGATATAAAGTTGCAATTGTAGAACAACTTGAGGACCCCAAACTCGCCAAGGGTCTTGTGAAACGGGGTCTAGTGCGAATTGTAACGCCGGGCACAGTTATTGAGTCCTCGCTTCTCAATGAAAAAGAGAATAATTACATCGTGGCTCTAACATGCCATGGTGAAGAAGGAGCGATTGCGTGCTCCGATGCATCGACAGGTGAATTCTTTACCATCAGCACAACGAGCAGGGTGTCACTTCTAAGTGAGATGGTGCGCTTAGCAGTAAGTGAATGTTTAATTCCTAAAAGTTTAGGTGTTGATCGCGAATTTGTGGATAAACTCAAGCAGATATGCTTTGTAAATCCGCTAGAGGATTATTACTTCAAATTTGATAAAGCGCGATCAATTTTATTGGAACAGTTTTCGCTTCCTTCACTGGACCCATTTGGTTTGGAAGAAAAAAAGATGAACATTTCTGTTTGCGGCGCTCTTGTTTATTATTTGCGAGATACGCAAAAGACGAATCTGCATCAATTACAAAAAATAATGTTACATACATCCGAACAAATGATAATTGATGGAAATACATTTCGCAATTTGGAATTATTAAAGAATATGAAAGATGGCAGCGTGCGGGGCACATTGCTGAGTGTTTTAGACGAGACCGTAACGGCCATGGGTGCAAGACGATTACGGCAGTGGATTTCAACTCCTCTTCTGAATCAGCAAAAGATTGAATCTCGTCATAACGCTCTTGAAGAATTGCAACAACATTTTCTAGAACATGCACAGATAATCTCAACCCTTAAAGGAATTGCTGACATTGAACGATTAATCTCACGGGTGAACTTTGGCAATGCAACTCCAAAAGATTTGATCCTGTTAAAGCAGACCCTCCAGATTCTTCCCGCAATTCGCACTCTCATGAGTGACTTTAAGAGTCCATTATTGCAGCAAATTACCCTCACTCAAATCCATGAGGAGGTAGAGGCACTGCTCGAGAATTCTATACGAGAAGATTCTCCTATAAATCTACGGGAAGGGGGGATAATAAAACCAGAATTTGACCCAGAATTGCGTGAGCTATGGTTGATTAAAACGGATAGTAGGCAATATCTCGCGGAGTTGGAACGACGTGAAAAAGAGCGAACAGGTATTAACACTCTTAAAGTCGGCTATACCCGAGTCTTTGGTTATTT
>CAYIEX010000011.1:0-21070 GCA_964362485.1 uncultured Methanosarcinales archaeon
CTGGAAATGAAAAAGCCAGATAGTACCTTAATTCTAGCAAAAGAAGAGCATGGTTATGTACTTGGCCTCGATCTTTGCGGAGAAATCAATAGCCGTCCGTATCGTGTTTTTCCACACTCTGCATCATTCAAAGGCGACCTTGCTTATTATTTAATACGCAAAGCAAAAGTTGAATCCGGGAAAAAATTTCTGGTGGGATTCGCAAAAGACGGAGCTATTGGAATTGAAGCCGCTTTATACACAAATCATGTTCCTGTACGTGAACTAAACAGGAGTAAAAACCCTCTTCTTGCAGCGATACCAGAGACAGTGGGCCCAAAACCTGAGAAAACGATAATTGATCTCTTTGAATCAACACTTCCCACAATAAATGCCATTCGCAAGAATTCATATATCGCAAAGGTCCAAGACCATCTTAAAGTCATTAAGTGTGATTTAGATGAGCTGGATGTCAAATACGAAGAAAAATCATTTGATTCCGTACTGTTTCATCTCACCTCAAAAGATGAAGATAAAATCAACGAATTATATTATCAAGCGGATTATATCCTAAGACAAGGTGGCCTTCTTCTCTTTTTTACCCGTGACGCATGGGAACTTAGTATCTCCAGTAAATTCAAACTTCTCGAAAAAGAAAAGATTTTACGCGGTGAAAACTATTCCTTGCTATGGGTTTTACAGAAAGTGTAAAAAGAGTGATCACCACAACAATAGAGTAAAAGAAGTAGACAATTACAAATCAATAACGATTTTCTTATTCTTCAAATCAACAGACTTGATTTTCTTCTCCCGCCGCAACTCTTTTTCAACATCTTTCCAATCCTTTGTTTTGCGCATCTCCCTAACGATGTCAAGAAGTTTCTGCAGAGCGGCATATTTTTCATAGACTAATTCCCCCTTACGAGTATTAATAACAATTGATTCATCTAATTGCCGTAAAGTTTCTTGTTGATCAGAAATCATCCGCTCAAGAGAAGCAATTTTCTTTTCATACGGAGACTTGATCGTAAAAGGATTCAATAAATCAATAGCTTCATTGTACGTAGGCAATATTTTTATGGGTTCAACTCCAGTTAGCGCAAATGGAGTAATCTGTTCTGGATACAAAAACCCTTGTGGTGCACTAAGAAGTTTTTTCATTTCCTGAAGAGCTTTATACATCAAACCAACTTGCTTCGCAGTAACATCGCAAGGAAGAATATCCTTCGCCACGCCCGAGCGTAAACACACTTCTTCTGCATAGACACCACCCAAGCCCGTCTCTGTCGCAAGAGCTGTCGCAACATTTTTCTTTTCGCTACTTGAAATTATTTGCGCTAATTCTTTCTCAGTGACAGTAAGCCAATTCGGGCCTGCTTGCGGAAAAACGTACGTCTCTTTTTCTTTTACAACCCTATCTTTCCACGTCTGTCTTTCTAAGACACCTAAAATCTGCCATGCCGAATCACACACAATAACATTCCCTTTTGAATACAACTCAACGACAATATAATATGTCCCTTGTCGATCAAACTCAAAAATTACAATTCGTTCGGCATCTTTTTGACTAATTGACTTTACAAATGCATTATCAAGGTACTTTCGCATAAGCATACAAAGCCCCGAAGGTCGAAGAGGTGTCTCTTTATGTGATGTAAAACATAACAGTTTTCCCGGAATAATCTTAAGCAACTGTTTTCCGTACGTAGAGGTATGAAACTGTAATAAAATCTGATCATCATCTTGGTGATAAATATGGGTTACCTTACTCCGAACAACGCGCTGCAGCTCCGTAACGAGTGCTGAAAGTTCAAGCGAGGCTATGCTTTTTTTATTCATAGAATAGGGATATGAGGGTACTTTTTATTAGTATCGTGTTCTACGGCTCTGTAGAAAAAGTGCCGCTAGCGGCCTCAGGCGACTTTTTCTGTGGTGATATATCAAACGCGTTATGCGGGGTTGCACCCTACGGGTGCATAGCGTCATCAGCAATTCCTGCGAAAAAAGTCGAGCCCCTAGCGGTTCGTGAGAGATTTTCTACAGAGCCGTGTTCTACGTCTTCCGATAGAGAGTCTTTAACGCCCCCTCAACTGCCCTATAAAGTTCTGATTTGCGATATACTTTTTCCTGACTTCGATGGCGATAACGGTAGTGAACTTCTCCATCAGGCGTCGTTTCTGGTGTCACAAGAATAAATCCGCTGGAGCACGTCTTTGGTACTGTAAACCAAACATGATACTCCCTTGTACCATCCCTCGTTGGTGTTGCCAGTGCAGCGGGCTTGTAGTGTGGATGAGGTTTAATGTCAGGCCAATTCTGCGGATCAATATTATGCCTATGAACCAGTGACTCTAATACATTCTGGACGCGATTTTGTTTCATGGAACAGCGCAACTTCAGCTCCCGGTTTATATAGCTGTCGGTTAGCCAATATTAGATTGA
Organism: uncultured Methanosarcinales archaeon; assembly: GCA_964362485.1. Classification (GTDB taxonomy): domain Archaea; phylum Nanobdellota; class Nanobdellia; order Woesearchaeales; family GW2011-AR9; genus CAMAVK01. Next base: position 2,422 of record CAYIEX010000011.1, read on the forward strand.
TAACCATTCGAACCAAAAGATCAATTAAAAAAAATCGACATCCTTAAATAGAAAAAAAGCTTCATAAAAAATGTGTTTGCCATTCCGCAAAGTTCGTTGTACCTACTTGAACCAAAATTTCTCCTCCCCATCCTATTGGTGTATGCCTTTCTTATCCTTCTCTTTACATTTTTCATGTACTTCCAATTGCCTCAAGAATTATTCAAACCAACAACGAGCAAAATCATGAGTATTCTTCTCATCGCCGCAATTAGCCTTACAACCCAAGTAGAAAATCTATTTATCCATGACAAAACTGTACTTGAGATCATTAATTTCATTATTGGCAACATTGCTAATTTTTTTGCCCTCTACCTTGTCCTAAGTTCCATCATCTATCTTTTTGATCAATATAAGAAAAACCGCATCAAAACAAGATGGAAACACGCTCTGTATGCCCTAGGAGTAATAATCATTCTCAATGGTTGGACCTTAAGTTTGTTGCTATTAGGATTAATTCTCGGTGCCCAGTTGTATTTCCCAGGGTGAATTAAGCTCATTTCCCAACAGAACAAACGTAAATTATAATAAGCTCACAAAAATAATCCCTTTATGTCAAAAAGAGGCCAGATAGTTATTTTTCTAATTATGGGAGTAATTATTGTAGGCGCGGCAGGTTTAACGTTTTATCTAGTCAAAGATTCCACTGACAAATCAACCAAGGATCAAATTGAACAAACGCAAGATATCAGTTTACTAGGGGGATCAGTTGTCGAGTACGTCAACTCTTGTCTTAAACAAGTAGGTATAGAAGGAGGAGTATTCATCTCCGAGCATGGAGGATATTATGAACTACCTTTAAACAGGGATCAAGATATAGCGGCACCGTATTACATGAACCAAAGCGTAAAATCGATAATCACAAAGGACGAATTGGAACGCCAATTGGCCCTCTATGTTGAAGACCAACTCTTTTTCTGTCTTAAGAACTTCGCTTCATTCCCTGCACTCAATATTCAGCAAGAAAATACTCAAGCCATGGTGCACGTTTCCTCAGACACTATCAACATTGAAGTTACTCTCCCACTCACCATTGAACAAGATGTGTTTGTGAAATCATATAGCTCTTTTGCAACCAAAATCCCCTCATCTCTTGGTACCCTCCATGATGCCAGTACCACTTTTATTGATGCTGAAGAACAGGACTCTTTGTGTATAAGCTGCATTACCACCCTTGCAACGGACCATGGTTTTCGCGCTGTTGTGAGTCCCGTGGAGAACAATGTGATATTATTTTCATTAATTGATGAACAGAGTGGTTTGGAGTATAATTTTCTCAGTGAATACCGCTTTGGAGGACAAGAATGAAACGAACACTCTTTGTTTTACTTGCTCTTATGTTAGGTTCACCCTATGTACTTGCCGAATGCCCTCCTGACTGTCCACCAGCAGAGGACAGTACACAATTTAATCCAGCGAGTCCCGGATCATTTGATTATGCAAACGGCGATTACTCAACCATTACCGATTGGAGCAAAGTCGAATGGAGTAGAATACCTCCGGCAAAAATTGCGGAAGTGCCGGCTCAAGAGATAAAGTACGTAGAATTAACGCTTGAACAACGTCTTGAAATGACCTCAGACCAAATTGGCGAGAATTTCGATAGCATTGAAGATTTGACGAAAGATGTGAAGAAAGAACGGGCGGAGGAAGCCGTAAAGCAGAAGTATAATTTAATGTCCATTGATTTAGGAAAGGGGGCCAATCTTAAACAAGGAATGCTGAAGGCCACTTATGGGGAGCAGGGGTATGTTCCGCTTACTTCTCTAAGTCCAAGAGTTAAAATAATTGCTGATCAAGACGGGCGAATCAATATTCATGGCGAATCAAATCCTCCGAGTATAGGGAAGTATACAGCGGTTTACGAGCAAAACACTATTATTAAGACAACAGCTGGAGAAGCAAAAGTCCAGGGTAGTATTGATTTTGTTGAAGGCCAGACCTACCTACGAGGGACCCGCGATGAAGGGTACTTGAGTTCAAAATCAGTAAAAATTAATGGTATTAAAATCCACCCACCTTATAAAATTACTCAAACAGGGGTAATAAAAAATGAGGTGGTAATAGATGGTGAAAAAGGGTGGACAGAGACGCGACAATATTCTTTTGAATTTGGAAACGTCCGCCTCTTTTTTGATGGAGAAAAACATGACGGAGATTATGTTTCAATTTCTGACAATAGAATCGATTTTTCATTAGTGAATCAAAAAGAAAGAGAAATGTCTTTAGTGATACCACCGTCTCACCCTATTCTAGATAATGATCAAAAATTCTCACCATTGGTTTTAGGCATTTATGATGGAAGTTATGGGAGTATTACTAAAAGAGGAACTGATAGTAAGGGACGACAACTAACACCCCTAATGAACTTAGTTGTTCCTGCTGTAGGAAAAGGGATAAAAGTTGATCCCGGCTTAGGTAAAATTTTTATCTCAGATGGTAAAGTTGTTCTCCCTTCCGTTGAAAGCAGTCAAGGGACTATACCAATTACGATTATTGGTGTAGATAGTATGGGCAATGATATTATTAGCAATGAAGTTGAACCTCATAAGTTAGTTGTTACTACTAACACCATATTTGTTTTGCCGCAATCCCACCCCGCAGAAGATTTTGAATGTAAACAATGCTACCCTAAAGAGGAGCAAGTCAGATTAATGGTTGATTACAGCTCTAGCACGCTTAAAAAGTATGGGATAAAATTAGAAGGCTCTGCTGCTCAAGATCCCATTGTGGTTTCACAGATAGCAACAATGGTTAAACAACTTCCACCAAAGGTACGTGAAAGTTTAAAATGGATCCAAGTCAACAAACGAGGGGACACTAGTTTTTTTACATGTGGACTGTCTGAAGTGTGCGCTAATCGGGAAGGAATAGTAATTACTCCGGATGTAGGGTATGGCACATTTTTTCATGAAGCTTCGCACACTCGACATCTTCAAGTTTATGATGAAGACGCTATTAAAGTTATGGAAGCTGCAAGAACCATCGCAGACACAGAAAGAAACAATTTAGGGTTTGAAGGTACAAGTGTTGAGAGTAGTAGCCTTCAGAGCATACAGCAAAATACTTTCAAGGCCCGATGGTTTAATGCGAGAAAGGAAAGTTTCCAAGAACATGGTGGTAGTGCATCGTGGAGTTTATTAGGCTATGATTTACGTACTTCTACCTGGGAAGATGGCTCAAACGACCCAAGGGGTGGGTACATGAATGCATATGGTTCCAGTGATCACACCACAGGTGGAATAAATCACGGTTGGTTCGAAGATATAGCTACTTCCACAGAAGCATCTGCCGGTTCCTTAGAAGTTTATACGCAGTTAGTTAACCCTCAGAGTAGTTTTTATGCTGAAAAAATTGGTAAGCCTATTTTTGAAAATTCAGGTATCATTATGGATCAAAGAATGGCTCAAGACTGGGCTACTCGCTATAGAGGAAAACTGGACTTGCTTGAAGAATATGGTTTTATTACAACACGCGATTATTGTAAGATTGTTCAGAATGAAAGGTGTAAGCAATGAAGATTCTAACATTCACTATAACATTCCTTATCCTAATAATATCAGCAAGCGCTCAGGTGAACAATTATTTCCAGATTGATCTTGAGAAGAGGATGGAAACAATCTCTCTCAAGATGATAACAATAAAACCTTTCGCTGAAACACAAGAAAACTCTGGAGCACAGTATTTTGTAGAACTAGTCTCCTCTCAAAACCAGATTCTTAATAGAGGCATATTTGGCTTTCCAGACCTTATCTTCTACGACACTATCGATCCACAAACCGGTGAAATCAATGGTGGTGGCTCATTTATTCGCAACGAATCTACAACCACGCTCTATCTTCCATACTATCCCAACGCTAAAGAAATCAACATTTACGATCAGAATCTTACGTTAAAACTCAGAATTCCCGTACAGCAATTTGCTAGAGAAAAGAGCGTAGAAGCACAAACAACCAACAAACAACAAGAAAAATCTAATCAAGAAGGAGAAGCCAGCACACCCCGCAGCATTACCATTCCAATTATTGCGGGAATTATTCTCATCCTAATAATAACTTCTCTCTTCATACTCATCAGGATCAGACGAACTCCTTAACCATACCTCTCTTCTAGAAACGCATTCCCCCGATTATGATACCCACGCACCTCCCAAAATCCTGGTTTATCGACAGCTGAAAACTCTAATTTATACAAAAACTTACTCGTTTTCCACGCATACAAATGTGGAATAATCAAACGCACGTAGCCATGCTCTCGAGGAATTGGCTTTCCCTCTAATTCAAACGCTAAAAATACATCCTCACGCTCCACGTCTTCACGGGGAACATTCGTAGAATACCCATCTTTTCCATATTGGATCAAATGCCGCCATGAGTCCTTAGCACCAACCATCTCCGCAATCTTCAAAATTGATATCCCACTCCACCCCACATCAAACTTACTCCAAGATGTAACACAATGAAAATCTTGAGTACAGTGAACAACACCAAGTTTCAAAAGATCAGCCAGTGTATACTTTCCCGGTTTCTCAACATCACCCACAATCTCAAGTTCCCAGCTAGCCATATCCATAACGGGCCGCTCACCTAAATCCAAAACAGGAAAGCCCGTTGTCAACCGCTGTCCAGCAGGGAGCCTAGAGGTACTAGTTTCAGCCTTACCTTTTATACGAAACGCCTCAAGTAACTTCTCTTTGGCCGCAATTATCCCTTCTTTTGAAACCATAGAACGTAGTTCCTATAGCTATTTATATTCCTATTCCCAAATTACTTCTATGGATATTCACCACTTTTACCAACAAGCCACCCAGTTTGCCAATACCGCAGCGCACCATTTACACGCTCAAAATATTGATATTACTTCATTCCCAACGGATCATATCTGTTACCGCGTGGAGAGAGATGGGCGTTATCACATCTTCAAACGATTTCTGAGTGAATACGGCTCACTCCTCTCCGAAGCCACCGTAAACGGTCGGCCAATCGCTACTTTCAAACTCTATACACCCATTTCGCACGAAAACGGCCTCATCCCTTGCGTCGAACTTCCTTCTCCAAAAAATAACCAGCGTCATAAAGAAGGATTTGAACATATTGAATACGTCGTTCCCTCCATGAGCGCATTACAAGAGCAACACCCACATCTTGAATTCAAACAAGAACGCTACGGGCAATTTAATCCAACGCTGAGTCTACGACTAGGAAATTTTTCCGTCAAATTTCACGAGCGATCACTCGAAGAAGTAATTGGTTTAGAAAACGCACCCTCACAATCCTCATCCTAACTTAAGCTGCTTTCAAAATCGTTTCCAAGATTCGTCTTCCCTTTTCTTCAATTGGCTTCACGCGATGCAAATCGAATGGAATTTGTGTCGGTGTAAGAACGGTTCGCAGACTCGCAGCCTCAAACTGAGAATACTTTTTATTGAGCAAAAGGCCAATTTGAAATGCCAACAAATCTGCATAATTAATGAGCGGCACTGACCGATCACCTTGACCGTGACATTCAATATTCTGTCGAGGAATCAAAAAACCATGCAATCGTAAATATTCACGAATTAAATACACCGTCTCGTAAGGTTTAGCGTGAAATGCATCAATTAACAACACTGTGCGCTGCGGATTATAACCATTTGATGTCACCACATGCGCAATGGACGCATGTTCAATTTGCTGCCGTTTAAATCTACCACCATAGCTTGCTCGCATCCAATGAAAATGATCAAGCCCGCACACCCGCATCTCATCAAGTGAGGGAAATTCCGGAATTTTACTGGGACAAACATCACCACCATTCGTATACGCCTCAGCTTCTCGTAAATAATCGCGCGCTTTACGCAAAGACTGATAACCACAACTGCGAACAAGAGAAGAATTCGTACTTTCACACGCAACAATAATCAAGCCTCCGTTACCTATGCTAAGACTTGTCTCATCAATACCTAAGTAGGTAAATCTAGTCAAAATAGAGTAATAATAACTTCAGAGTTCTTAAAACAATAGTTACCCTTAATAAGTAGCATTTAACAAAGAATTTATAATAAATGGTCACAAATTAACACGAATGGACACCCCCTTTGCTGAAGAAACCCAAATTACAAGCGCTCCGGGAATTATTATCGTTGCAAATAGCTCAGGAGAGCTCGTATACAACCAAAAGTCCTGGCAAGGTCATACATTTGAAAACGTTACCCTGCACAATGCTACTCTTTGTAGAATTGGCAAAGAAAGTCTCGATGATTGTGAGGATTTCTGCGGTCTTGCCTTACAACACGAAACAATAAGAGGAATTGTTATTGCTGATGGCGTATCCCAATCATATGCCGGCAAACAAATCGCCTCTTATACCACACACCAGCTATTGGAAATGATCTGTAATTACAAAGACAATAACTTTGATGGCAGCATCGCACACCAATGGATAGAAAAAGTATGCACGAATTCGCCTTTTACTATCAAAAGAATGACTGCGGGATTGGAAGAGAGAATCAAAAATAGAATGGAACGAAGAATCAGAAATGACGACCTTATCGGCTCCACAACATTCCTTGCTATCCTACAACAAGAAGACGCACTCCATTACTTTGGAATTGGTAATTGCCAAGGAATTGTTACACCAAGCGGAGATATAATTGGTATCAATTATGAGGAACCACATCCCCAACTTGCGCTAAGACCAGATGGCTCATTTGATCCCTGGCAAGCCGATCTGTTCTACGGAAAAATAGCAGGAGCACATGGTGGATGGTTCGTAACTGACGGTTGCATCAAAGAAAAAACGATTGAAGAATTGGCATCATATTTGGATCCTTGTAATCCAGAAAATACATTCAAAGAAAGTATCCGCTATAGCGAGCGTCAGGAACTAATCGATGACGCAGTGATGGTGCATTTCCAATAAAAGCCAATTTGAAATAAATCCCACCATTTGCCGTGCAAACTAATCAACGCTTAAGTAACAAATCGAGTGATTCGTACGCCTCGCAAACATCTTTATAGCGTGCATCTAAATCCGATTTACCCGTTTTAATCATATTCAAGAACCGCTCGAGTTCTGCCGCATTATGGATAATTTTACTGCCAATTCCTACATCAGAAAGGATATAGCTGTCCTCAACTACATTTTCAATTACTGCACTATCTTGAACCAAATTAAAATTATGTTTTTGAGCATGTTTAGATGCAAGATCAACATAACCGCGCACTGCTGCAATAAACTGTTCACACCCAAGGAGAGCTTGACTAGTAAACGATCTCCACGCAGGGCGATCCTTATGCGTAAAATTATGTTCAAACAACTGGTACAATATACCCCCTTCATGACCAACGCGAATGCGATTACGCCATTCCTTACCATCTATCTGTGGAAGAGCCTGTTTAAGATAGGCTTGTAAAACTTCTTTATCATTAAAATTGTATTCTAATACCATGCTCATACAATGAATAACCATCTTTTAAACATTTAGGAAGACGAATATGAATATCAAAATTAATACTCCACTCTATGATACACAATTGAACAGTCCCGTACATCCGTAACACTACAATACGCCTGTACTGCTGCTTTCAACTGCTCAATACTCAACCGTTCTTCAATTTTCACATCAAATTCGATTTGTTCATAGACGGGTTTGCGTAAAAAATTACAGTCGGCACTAAGCTGCGAAATCTCCCGTTTTTGATCTGAATCAGGATCCACAATGATTTTTCCTTTCACTCGATCAACCAAAATAGAAATAGGCATTCCACGATACTCCGCATAAAAAAGAGCCGCTGGAATTAAATAAGTGGTAATCTTTGAAATAGGTTTTGTCGCCATAATCTTAAGTTCCTTCACACTAATTTTTGGCTTAATCACCGCCATCAAATTCTGCTCTGCAAACTCCTTCGTCTCCTCAACAACATCTCTTGCGTATTCCTCTTCACGTGGCGCCGCAATAGAAAGCATATCAATTGCGTGTCCACCATGCTTACTTCGCCTGGGTCGCACCGTCACAACAAGTGGTCGGTCCACAACCCCGCACAAAAGCGCCGAGCCAACAGAAAGGTCTTGAATCTCCTGCTCTGTTTCCGGTGTAATTCCTTCAAGTGAAGATGTAATCGCTTTCAAATCGTTAGGATTCGTAACTTTCATAATAATTTGAGTACTACACTGCGAAAGAATTGTTTTTTGCACAAGTGCTGGTCGTTGCGACACAACGCAAAGACCTAAACCGAATTTTCGTCCTTCCGATGAAACAAGCCGTAGTACATCAAGGCTCTTTGCTCTTCCAAAACCTTTCTCCGGACAAAAATTATGTGCTTCCTCAATAATACAAAAGAAGGGAGCAACCTTCTCCTGTTTACGTGCTAAAAAAAGATCTTTTAATAATTTATAAACAATCACATCCTGAATTTCCGGCATAATCCCTTTCAAATTGATGATCGTACATTTACCCGGTTTAATAAGTTCCACAAGAGGAGTTGGCGATGGTGAAAAAATCTTGAGATTTCGCAGATACATAATTGTGTCAATCAAATTCCATTTCGTTGAAGAATTAAGCTGTTCTAACCCTAAAATGATATTATCAAAATTAACTTCCTCAAGGTCTTTAATCACAGAAAAAAGCATCGCCTCTTGCGTATTTGATAGTTGAATGGGGAGCATCCTCATCAGTTCATAGCCCGTCATCTTTTCATTGAGTTTGATTGGTCGAACATCTTCTTTAACCGTAACGTCGCCATACTCTTGAATATGTGCTCCATAGCCTTTAGCACTCAGGCTCCAACTTGAAAGACTACTCACATCTTCACTAGGAAACCTCATAGATGCATATTCACCGTGCGGATCAATAATAAGAAGCGGAACACCTTTTTCTATAATTTCTTCAACGAGAACACCAACCGTATAGCTTTTGCCCGCCCCAGACTTCGCTAAAATGCAAAGATGCTTTGTTAAAATCTTTTGCAGATCTACACGAATGGGAATTTCCTTTCCTTCCAAACGTCCAAGAAAAGCCCCATCGGAATTAAGATCAATAACGGATGAAATAAAACTATCCTCTGCCATCAGAATTTCGGTTCCCAAATTAAATGGAGTACGAATACTCTTCAAACGTCCATCCGCATCTTTATAGCCAATCACATTCGCATGTGCCAGCAGCTGATCTTCTGTTCGCTCCAACTCCATTATTTGGCCAAGTACAAATCCATACTCCCCATGGTTAATTTGAATAAATTGAAACTTACGTGTTTGCGATGAAGTAACCAGAAATGAGAATTGTGTTGTACTAACTTTACCAACTATCTTCCCCAGAATCATAGTTTATAAATGTTCGACGTCACTTTATTAAGTTTTAGGTAGAGAAGAACTAGTTAGAAAGGCTCTGTAGAATTGCTATTTAAAGAATAGTATCACAAGAAATCAAACGACGATTTGATTTCTGTGCAGAAATATGATCATTTTCATATTTCTTGCATCAGGTCAAAACTCCATCAATTGAAATCATCAAGCTCGTCGCGAGGGGATGCCCTTCGGGAACAAGAAATGAATCAGTTCACTTCATTTCTGTTCAGAAATATAGTACTTTCTATATTTCTTGAACGCAGAGCTTTCTTTAGAAAACATTTAGAGTTTTGAAGATGCTATTCTTAGATTAAAAAGCAATTCTACTGAGCCAGTTAGAAACACCAATTTATATACCTCAAAACCCCATCGTAACCATGTCAAACCACCCAAGGCATGTTGAAGGATTCACCGGTTCACTCGATGAACTAGCGCGATCAATCGGAAATATGACTTATGATCAAACTGCGTCAGTTATTGAAAAATTAGCGGATGATATTAAACGTCAAGCTGATGCTGATTTTATAAGAGGAAGACATAAACTTGCTCGCGAATTGTATGCCACTGCAAACAGACTATACGAAGCCAGAGACAACATGAACGCGGCCTGGAAAATTTGTGAGCCACATATGATATAAAAATAATAACTTTTATCTCCAAAACTGCAGTAATTGCATCCGAAAGAGCAAATGACAAATCCACAATGCAAGTGCAAGATAGAGCACAGCAAAGAACTTATCTAATGCAAAGTAAGCAGTAGCCCAGTGACTCGTTTGGCGATGTAATCGCTTCATCGTATATGCCATTCCACAATAGATTAACGCATCAGCAAGGATAACGTATCCAACCAGACCTTCAACATAAATGGGCATACTGTAACTCCAAGTTTATAGCTATAAAAATGTTTTGTGAACATGGAGGATCCCGTACCATAATGTTAATATACTAAAAATTGTAAAATCCAGCTGTGAGAACCTACCTCTTTGTGCTCATAGTACTTCTAACTGCAAGTGCTACCTTCGCCCTACCCTACCTTCATGCTCCAACTACAGTACCGCAGGAATGGAAATGCAGCCCTTATTTAAATGGAAATAAAACGTTCATTGCAAACCAAACCACGATATTTACCGGTCTTGCTTGTCCTAAAAATGCTCAAGTAGTAATCTATGAATGTTCTCAAAATTGCCTAGAAAAAACATTGGCTGCCAAAGGACCTAAAATTGAAGGCCGGCTCGCTGAATTTCGAAATTATACCATCGATCACAGATATTATTATGATTGTATTACCTGTAAAGATCCTGCCACAAATCAGGATCCGGTAATTACCACGCCAAACCGAATAATGAGTATCCAAGAAGGAAAAACAGTAACACTGAGCGCAACCTGCACCGATCCTGAACGAGACCGTGTCTTCCTCTCCTATTCCGGTTGGATGAATACACCAAGCCGTCTCACTACCTACGATGATGAAGGCACTCATAGTGTAAATGTTGAATGTCTTGACGAATTTGGGCTATTAAGTAAACAAACCATAACCATAAATGTAATAAACCGCAACCGCCCACCGGTAATCGAGACTATCTTCACGTAGATGAACCCGAAAGAACACTTCCGCACGGCCTACCTTAATTGTGACTTAGAGCGAGCCATCCGCTTGTATGGACCGGTCCATCATGAAGCACAAGACTTTATTGCGGCAGGGATATGGCATGGAGATATAACTCATGAAGATTACGAACAAGCTCGTCTAGAGTGGGGTACAGAATACCGCGAACTAATTTTGTCAGAATTATTTGAAGGGAATGACCTTTCTAACCAAGCGCAATTGATTCACGACCTCAAACTTGAAGGTTTTCTTACAAACCTGGATATTGAGCTAGCACCAAAGCGAGGAAAAGTATATCGTGCCCAAAAAGCACACGAAAGTATTGAGCTGTATGGACCACAGTATTTGTTTAAAAAAGAGCGACATGCAATCCAAGAAAACTTAAGCGCCATAGCTAGTGGATGTCGAATCTACCCAAAACGAAGTGAAACACGACCCATTCTAACACTCGCTCAGGATACGCGGTATGGTCTCAAACATAAATTGTACACCATCGACGAATTAACCATAGCAGCATCTACATATTATAAAACCAAAGCCTTAGAAACTATTCAACGTATCCAAGAACCATGGACACGCATAAACCAGGCAAAACGCTGGCTCATCGCATTTGCTTTTGCAACAGGAATAGTAGATTATGATTAAAGGGGACCATGATTGAGCACAGTTTCCAGTTTCTGGATCGTATTGGACCAAAAAAAGAAAAGACGTTCCACAATCAAAGTATCAAAACATGGAACGATTTTCTAAACACCTCCAAGATTCTTGGAATTCCCGCAGCTAAAAAAGCGTACTTTAACCGAATAATCCACGCAGCGAAGAAAGCATTACAAGAGGAGGACATAATTTTTTTCAAAGAGAAGCTCCCTTCAACTCAATTTTGGCGGCTCTACCCTCATTTCCAGGACAAAAGCGCATTTCTCGATATTGAAACAGACTCCCAAGGAGCAATAACCGTTATAGGAATATCAACGTATTATCAAACCAAACAATTCGTCAAAGGAATTAATCTCGACCACAAGACAGTGCAGAATGAACTCGACCAATACAAAATGCTCATCACCTTCAACGGTGGCGCGTTTGATCTACCCAAACTCAAAAAACAAAGTCTCATCATCAATCCCTTACATCTCGACCTCAAACCTCTTTGCTTGCATCTCAACCTTCGTGGCGGTCTCAAACAAATCGAACATACGCTCAATCTTAAACGTCCCGCTCACCTGTACGGCAATCCTGTTGATTTATGGAAAGCACTCCATGCCTCTGGTGATCGTGAGTACCTAGATCTGCTGCTCTCCTATAACCGTGAAGATATAGAAAATCTAAAATTATTGGTAGAATACTGTTATAATCAGTTGAAAGAATACCAAGTGAAAGAACTACACCAGCCTTAGATACGGTTTTTGCGTACAGTAAGATTGTTTTTCTTCATCAAGCCTAATTCGCATTCGCCTATCTAATGCATAAGTAGCCCATTTAATAATTTATCTCTTAAAAGTAGTATTATTGTGGAAAAAACAAAACTATAAAAAGGGATAAAACACCAGCAACTGGGGGAAAACAAAAAGAGAGTGAAAAGAATGGAAGACAATTCATTACTAGGACGCATTAAAAAATTATTTGCCACAAGCAACGAAGAACCAAAAAAGAAATGGAATTCTAAAGATTGGATCGAAATTAAAGCACCGCATGGATCAGAAATAGTACGTAATGACCGTGCTGAAAGACCAGCTCCTCAAGCTCGTGTTAGTGTACCCACATCAGTAACCAGTGTCCGGCCACTAGCTAAAGAACGTCTTCAAAAAGAAAGGACCAGTTATACGGGATCTAATCCAACACAGCCGCTCAGCAGATTAAGCCAAGACGAACTTAAAAAGAAATTTCCCGGCGCATTCGAACAGCGACGGTGATTTTTTTTCTTTCTTGTTCCATGATAAATTATATCGTTAGACTTACTCCAAAGAATCGATGAGTGTCAATCGGACCAAGAACAAATTTATATACTTCTAGCCACCACTTCGATCCATGGCCACCGTTACACCTTGGGAAGTCAAGGGCACAATTGATTACGATAAACTCATCAAAGAGTTTGGTGTCTCTAAATTAGATGAAAAAACAATAGCAAGAGTACAAAAACATACCGGTGAGATCCACCATTTTATTCGTCGAAATATATTCTTTGCTCATCGAGACCTTAATTTTGTATTAGATGAATACGAAAAAGGTAATCCATTTTTTCTCTACACAGGACGGTCACCATCAGGTCCTGTTCACATTGGACATCTTGTCCCATGGATGTTTACCAAGTGGCTCCAGGATAAGTTTAATGTTCATCTCTATTTTCAATTTCCTGATGAAGAAAAATTCCTTTTCAAAGAAAACCTCAGCTGGGAAGAGAGCCAGAAGTATTTGCAAGAAAACATGCTGGATGTAATCGCACTTGGTTTTGATCCTAAAAAGACGCACTTCTTAATCGATACCAAACACGCTAACTTGATGTACCCCGAGGCTCTTAAAGTTGCCAAAAGGATAACCTTTTCAACCGTAAAATCCGCCTTCGGTTTAACCAACGAAAATAACATTGGATCTATCTTTTATACCTCCATGCAAGCAGTACCCGCATTTCTCCCTTGTGTCCTTGAAAAGAAAAAGATGCCTTGTTTAATTCCTCATGCCATTGACCAAGACCCTCATTTTCGTGTCTCCCGTGATGTAATCCCTAAATTGGGATACTATAAACCAGCATCAATTCAATGTCGTTTTCTCCCGGGTCTTGCCGGCATGGAAAGCGACGGTAAAATGTCCTCATCCGCAATAAATACTGCCATTTATACAACCGATGACGCTAAAACGATTAAAAATAAAATCAATAAATACGCCTTCTCCGGTGGCAAAGCAACAGTGGAAGAACATCGACGACTTGGAGGCAACCCCGATGTTGATGTTTCATTTCAGTGGCTCACCTTCTTCGAAGAAGACGACAAAAAACTTCAAAAGATCTATCAGGACTACAAATCAGGAAAACTTCTCAGTGGCGAACTTAAAGCCATCCTCATCGAAAAACTCACTGCTTTGCTCACCGAGCACCAAAAGAAGCGAGCAGAAGCAGCGAAAAAAATTGACAAGTTCATCCTTTAAGGATTTCCGCAGGAGTATTCAATGTTCTTCATAAGCTAAGTATGGGACCTATTCATCCCAATCGTGAGTTTTGATTGAAACTATCCCAAGCCATAACCTTTAAATACCATCTAACCCTCCTTAGAAAAAGAGGTGTTCCTGATGGCAAAAAAGAAATCAAGCTCAAAACAATCACAAAAAACCAAGAATACGAGTCGTTGGGGTTGGCATCCAGCGCCACTCAAGGGAAGTTTCATGGTTTTTGCAATCGTAGGATTCTTAACAACCCTCTATTTAATTTACCCTCGTTATACAACCTGGGGTGTTGCCTTCATGATCGTCTTTGCTGCAATGTTTATCGCATCAATAATTAGCATGACGAAAGCACCGGTGGTGGAATAATGACCCAAAATAAAGTAGAATGGACTTTTCCCGCACCAGGTAAGGTCTGGCTTCGAATCGAAGCACTTTGCGTTGCTGTATTTTCAATATTAATTTTCCTATACGTTTACGGCAACACTCAGAAAATTCTCTCTGGGATTTCATTTACATTAATTTTTGTGGGAATTTACATCATCATAGCATATATCATCAGTCACATCCGACAGGCTGAGCAGAAGTTTACCGTAACACCCACCCATCTTGAAATCAGACAAAAGACACGATTCAAAGAAAAAAATGATAAAATTCCTCTTAAAAAAATTTCAAAGCATAAATTGGACAAACGGTTTTTAGGCGGATATCTTGTTACGGATGTAAAAAAACATCTTCTTTTCTTCAATAATAAAGAAGAAATAAAACGTTATGAACAACATCTCCAAAAACATGCTAAGTCGCTAGTTACAAAGAAAAAGAGAACACTAACTAAGAAAAGAAAGTGATAAGGTTATTTCTTTGCATCAAATTTATCTTTTGCTAAATTTTCTTTCCAATAAACCGCGTGCGATGCCCTCTTTTCAAATAAAGCAATTGCTAATTGAGCAACATTCTCATCGGTATTGATACTATGCTTTATGGCAAGAATTTTTGCATCATGGAGACAATCATTGAGAATTTGAAAGTTTTCCTGTCTACAATCTTCCTCAATATGGCGCTCCTCTTCATCAGTTAAATAAATTTCTTCCCACACGGGATAATTACTGCCGGGTTGCTGGCGTGGGAATGTCTTTGAAAATGCCATAATAGGATCATACTTCCAGATTATAAAAAGATTATCACTATGAATCATAGCAATCGCCAACTCGACGAGTCGCAATAAAGCTGAAAAGTAACCTTTATATGGAAGGACTCGCTTCATAAAGCATGGTATTAAAAAAGAGGAAGATGCCAAAAGTTCTGGTTGAAGAAAAAAAGATAGAAAAGCTTCAACTCCAAGAACTACAAGATTTAGAAGATCTCAAAAAGGAGATCAAAAAAGACACAGGAACACATCCTCTTACCAGAATTACCCGCGCTGATCTTGTTCGCTCAACAATTGGTGCTCTGATAGGAACCGTCGGACATTTCGCATTTTTCTATGGTGTTGAACTCGCTGAAAAAATATCGTTAACCAGAGCGACATTCCTCTATATTCTCGCTTTAGTTGTAAGTTTCCTTTTCATGTATTATTCTGGTTTTAGAAAAGTAAAGGAGATCAGAATTTTCCGCTTTGTACCCATTCGTGTTGCAGTAGTATACCTTATTTCAATTATCGTAGTTATTGGAACACTTTTCATCTTTGGTTTTATTGATTTTACATCTCATATTAATGAGATTTACAAAGTTACAGCAACAACTTTACTACTTGCTGTATTAGGTGCAAGTACTGCCGATATATTAGGAAAAGAGGGATAAAATGCAGCCAAAAATAGCAACGCTTCAAGTATACATCCATAATATTAGACAAGTTTACTCCGTAATTGCTTCACGTATTGAAGAACTCGTTGTGACCCTTAATGAAACAGAAAACACACCAGAAGATGAGCACCACCAAGCTCTCGCTTTAAAAGTAAACCACTTTTTGGACCAGCTGCGAGTTACCATTTATCATGAACTCGAGATAGCAGAAAATATTAAACCGGTTAACAAGCAACTTTTAGCGGACATCCACCTCGCTCTTGAGCAAATAAAGAGATTAGAAGCATTCGTAACCCTAAGCCGTCGCGAGGTTACCCCACAAATCATCTCCCAAATCCATCGCCTTTCTAAAGATATCGAAAACGAGCTAAAACGACATGAAGAATTAGTCAACCAGGATGCCCGAGCTGCGTAAAAGACAGAGTTGTTAAGCTTGGGATCAATATTTTAGAGGTGTTAATTTATGTTTCTTAGAAAATTTTCGTAAAAATATTATTTCTCCAATTATCGTGAATTTTGTCATTAAAACTGCTGCAGGATATATCACATTAACAAATGAGTAAGTCCCCATAGAAGAGATAGATAATGAGTGCTTAACGGCATCTACCCACATTGACCCCAATGATTCACTTTGAGGTGCATGCCACGTTTTTCTCATTGTTGGGAAAAATGCGATTAAATCAATAAATGTTGCAAGTATAATTGACCATAATATATTATTGGTTAGAGCCCAGGGTAGAATCGAAAGTATGGCTAATACAAAGCAAATTGTATCGAAGTTGGTAATATCTTTTGTTCCATATCCTCCTTTCAAAGAAAGGCATAGTGTAAAGATGGTTACTATTGCTGATACCCCCGTTGCCCATGATCCAGGTCCTGCACCCGAGACCCATTGTCCAAAGAATGCTATTGTTGTTACTATGGCCCATATCAGCCAAGTGTACGTGTGTGGTTTTGTATTTCCTCTCAAAATGTCCCTTATGTATAAATAAGAACTAATGAGTGCAAGTATGGCTGCAATCGTCCCGAGAATTATTTTTATTTCAATCATGCAGTGTTGTGATTATTAATTCATTTAATCATTCTTTTTTGCTTTCTCATAGTCATTTTAAATTTATAAATATATCTAAAAGTGAGTGACATTGTTTACAGTTCATAAAAGCCCAATCTTTATATACCCTAGTTCTCCTCAATATCCCATGCCCTCCTTTTGGCGTCACGTTAACTCTGTACTGCAAGAAGCTGAAATTATCATTGAAGTGCTTGATGCGCGCATGATTGATGATACTCGACACCAAGAAATTGAGCGTAAAGTCGAAAAGATGGGTAAAAAGTTACTGTATGTAATCACAAAATGTGACCTTCTTCCCATCGAAGAAGTGAAAGCCGCCTCTAAAAAGCTCCAGCCTTCCGTTTTCATCTCGAGCACCGAAAAATTTGGTACAACCATCCTCAAAAAAAAGATCTTGGAAATATCGCATGGTAAGCCCACCATTGTTGGAATTTTAGGCTATCCAAATGTAGGAAAATCAAGCCTCATCAATGCTCTATCCGGTCGAGGTTCAGCAAGAACATCATCAGAAAGTGGATATACCAAAGGGATGCAAAAAATACGAGTTGACAGTAAGATTCTTTTAATCGATACTCCCGGCGTTTTCCCAAACAAAGAAAAAGACAACTCCAAGCACGCTAAGACAGGAGCCATCGATTATGCGAAAGTCAAAGACCCCGAAGTTGCTGCCCTGCATTTAATAAAAGAAGAACGCACAACTATCTTACGCTACTACAACATTGCTGATGGGGAAAATGAAGACCTTCTGGAGCGAATTGGAAAAAAGATAAATAAATTAGGAAAAGGGGGTCACGCCGACCTTGAAGCAACAGCTCGATTCATCTTACGAGAATGGCAAACCGGCAAAATGAAGCGATGATAACAATAAACCCTGACCAAGCTCGTATTCTAGTAGAACAAGAAGGTAATAACTCAAACTTCATAGTTCTTGATGTTCGCACACCCGCGGAATTTGAAATCAGCCGGCTGCCAAAAGCTATTAATATTGACATCCATGCCCATGATTTTACGGACCGTATTAATGCTCTTGACCGCACCAAAACATTTTTAGTGTATTGCAAAACCGGTGGACGCAGTACCTCCGCAGCAGAATTAATGGAAGATTTAGGATTTAAGAATGTGTACAACGTGAAAGGCAAACTCTTTGAGCAGCACTAATTTTTCTTCCCCTCATACTTTTCTTCAAACAATTTTACCAGCCTCTCCGCAGTTTTCTCACCCGCCCCATCAACGTTTAAAAAATCTTTATGAGTAGCATTGGCTAAACTTCGAATTGTCCCAAACTCCTCCAGCAATTTCTTGGCCATCCCAAGACCAACGCCCGGAAACGCAGCAACAACAAACTCCTGACTCTCTCGAAGCGTTTGTGGCTTTTTTTCGTGAAGGGAATAATCTCGGCCCTTATCCTGCTCCCGCCTGGCCATTAAAGCAAGTAAAGCCGCCGTATCTTTTGCATCTTTCGTAGAAATCAAAGACAAATGGAAATCAAGCGCAAGGGTCGCAATCATCCCCCGAATCGCATTAGGATGAATCCTACGTTGCGCATAGATATCTTCTTCGCCTTCAATGATAATAACAGACTTTGAAAACGCACTTTTCAGCACCCTTGCCTGCTCAAGAAGTCTACCATCAATAATCGAATCAACAAAATCCTC